>CBIMJO010001157.1:0-3964 GCA_966244135.1 uncultured Actinocrispum sp.
GGGTAGCGGCGCGGTGGCGGTGCAGGTGAATGTCGTTGGGGCGTCGAGTTTCCGAGCACAGGCGGGGGTCTTGGGGTCGGTGACCTCGATGGCGCTCAGGGGTGTGTCGCCGGTGTTCTCGACGGTCAGGGTGAACGTCACGGTGTCGCCGTCGCGGTAGACGGGTTTGTCGGTCTTCTTGATGATCTTGACGGCCGGGTTGAGCACCTCGACCTTGGTCTCCGCGCTGCCTTCCACGTCACCGAGCGGGGTCTTGCCCACGACTCTAACAGTGTTAGAGAAGTCGTCGGCCGGTGCCTTGACCGTGCACGTGACGGCTTGTGACTGTCCACTTTCGAGGGTCGGGATCGTCTGGCAGCCGGCTTGGATGTCCTTCAGCTGCGTGCTTCCGGTGTTCGTCACCGTGATCGTGAAGGTCACGTCATCGCCGGGGTGAACTGCAGGTTTGTCGACGGTCTGGGTGACCTGCAAGGCGGGCACGGCGACGGAGAGCGCGAGCGACTGCACCATGAAACCGTCGCCGGAAGTGCCGAACGCGAGATCCAAAGCGCCCGCGCCGACGGCGACCGTCGTGTTCAGCGACCGGACGTCGACGTTGAAGTTGTTGGGCGCGTTGGGTTCAAGACGGCCGTTGGCCTCGGAGACGAAGAAGTTGTCGCCAGGAGCGGCTTCGAACTGGTCGCCCCCGATGCCCCAGTCACCCTCGTACGCGGTGACGCCGAGGTGGACTTCCGGTGTGGCGGCACGGAATCCATCCACGTGTACGGCGGTCTTCGCGTCGCCGTTGTTCTGCCGGATGTGTCCGTTGTAGACGAGCACCTGCCGCTTCTTGGCGTCCGGCACGCTGTAGACGACGGTCAGCGACCAGCCGCCCATGCAGCCGAACCCTTTGGGCGCCCACACATTCCCGACCGTCACCGTCCCGCTCGCGACTACGTCGGTGACGTCCGCGTACGCGGAGTAGTACTGGCCGGAGCCGCGGAACGTGCCCGGCGGGTCGACCATGTAGTGCTGCGGCGCCAGGTCCACGGTCTTGCGGCCGACCAGCCGGACTTTCTGTTTGCTGGGCGTGCCTTCCGGCAGGACCGCCGGGGTCTCGGACTCGCGGGACTGGCACATCCTCACCGTCGAGTCGGCGAACGTCCCGGTGTTGCCGGCCCAGTTCAACCGCGCGAACTCCACCGTGGCCCGCGGCGGGAGGTCGACCTTGGCGCTGCTGGAGTTGAACGTGCCCGGGTCGCTGTCGACGTCCGCCCACTGCATGAAGAAGTTGTCGTTGACCCGGTTGTTCTGCCTGGTCGCGGCCTTCGCGCATTCGCCAGGCGTGTTGTCACCGGTCGCCGGCGCGTTGTCGGTCGACAGTGGACAACGCAAGGAACCGTTGCCCACGTTCAGAAAGTCGCCGCCGACGATCCGGTTGTAGGCCAGGTCGAACGGTTGCGGCTCAGCGGCCCGCGCACCACCGGTCAAGCATGTCAACAACACCAGCCCGACCAGAACAAGCCGCATAGCCCAGAAGTCTGGCAGTCACAGCGGGTGACGTCAGTCCTCTTCACCCGTTCGAGTCGTGTCCACGCGGTGGAAGTTCAAGTAGGCGCGCGACGGCGTCGGACCGCGTTGCCCCTGGTAGCGCGAACCGGCGCGGGCGGAGCCATACGGGTGCTCGGCCGAGCTGGACAGCCGGAACAGGCACAGCTGGCCGATCTTCATGCCCGGCCACAAGGTGATCGGCAGGTTGGCGACATTGGACAGTTCGAGCGTGATGTGCCCGGAGAACCCGGGATCGATGAACCCCGCCGTCGAGTGCGTCAGCAACCCCAAGCGCCCCAACGACGACTTGCCCTCCAGCCGGCCGGCCAGGTCGTCCGGCAACGTGACCAGCTCGAACGTCGAGCCCAGCACGAACTCGCCGGGGTGCAGCACGAACGGGTCGTCGCCCTCCTGCTCGACCAGCGAGGTCAGCTCGTCCTGCTGCTGCGAGGGATCGATGTGCGTGTACTTCGTGTTGACGAACACCCGGAAGAACCGGTCGAGCCGCACGTCGATGCTCGACGGCTGCAACATCGCGGGGTCATACGGACTCACCCCGAGCCGCCCCGACTCGAGCTCCTTGGCGAGATCACGATCACTCAACAACACACGCCCACCCTAGCTGCGGCCCAGAAGCCAGTTCGTGTAGGCTCGGCAAAGCAAACAGGCGGATGTAGTTCAATGGTAGAACATCAGCTTCCCAAGCTGAATACGCGGGTTCGATTCCCGTCATCCGCTCAGACGTGGGCGCCCGTGCTCGCTGCTATGCAGCTCGCCGGGCGTCTTCGCATGATTTTGGGGGGCACCCCCCCAGACCCCCCGATTGAAGACCCAGCTCAGAGGGCCTGTCGCCGCGGGGCTCACGGCCCTCTGGGTTATCGGAACAGAGCCAGTACCAGCAGGGCGATGAGGACGCCGAGGGCGATGGCGATGACGCCGTGGATGACGCGGTGGGAGCGCAGGAGGGGGACGGTGCGGTCGAGGGCGAGGCGGCCGGGGCCGGTGAGGGCGAGGGAGGCGGCGGTGGCGGTGAGGAACAGTTCGTACTCGACGCCGCCGGTGGCCGCGAAGAAGCCGGCGCCCCAGCGGACCGCGAGGGCGTTGACCATGGCGCCGATGATGGCGGCCGCGGCGAGGGGCGTGAGGAGGCCGAAGGTCAGGCCCAGGCCGCCGAGGGTGTGGCTGAGGCCGGAGACGACGGCCATCAGGTGGGCGGAGGTGTAGCCGCTCGCGGCGAAGAACGCGGCGGTGCCGTCGATGCCGCCGCCACCGAACCAGCCGAACAGCTGCTGCAGGCCGTGGGCGGTCATGATGAGGCCGAGTGCGATCCGCAGCAGCAGAAGGCCGACGTCGTAGGGGTGGGTGGATGTGCGGCGGTCCAGGGTGGCTGGGTGGGTGGTAGTCGACATGGAGGCTCCCAGGGTTGTTCACATTCGAACCATTGGCGCGCGAGGGTAGTCAGATGTTCGAATCTGAACAATCGGGGCTTCCGGTCGGCGGAAGGTGAGGTAGCTGTCGAGGTCGACAGGTGGCAGCCAAGGGTCATTGCGAGGGCCTAGCCGCGCCGTGGAGTCCCGCGGATGCGGCGCCTGCGAAAAGGTCTGGATCCCCAGCTCGACGCCACGAAACGACCCGGGCGGAGACCGGCGCGAGAGCCATTCCCGCGGCCGCTTACTGATCATGCCCGTTGCGGGTGATCGCATAACGGCGCCGCGAATGGAGTTAATGGATACCCGGACTCAAGGCCGAACAAACAGTTTCCTTTTCCCACCTGCACGGAAATTTACCCACACAACGCAAAGTGACCGCCGATCGCGTGATGCGATCGGCGGTCACTTTGCGCTATCGAAACGTTCCAAAGCTAACCGGGAGTACCGACGAGATCGGAAATACTGGTGCCGACCACCCGATTCCGCCCACTGCGTTTGGCCGCGTAAACTGCCGCGTCCGCGGCCGCGAGGACCTCTTCCAGGGTGTCTCCGCTGGCCGGATAGGCGGCCACGCCGATGGACGCGGAGCGGTCCGCGATCGTCACCGGGCTGCCGTCGTTCATCCGGCTCTGCACCACCATCGCGGTGATCTCGTGCCGGATCCGTTCGGCCGCGACCAGCGCGTCCGCCTCGCCCGACCCGGCGAGCAGCACCACGAACTCCTCGCCGCCGAACCGGCCGACCAGGTCATGACTTCGGGTCTCGCGTTTCAGCAGGTCGGCGAGGGCGATCAGCATGTCGTCCCCGGCCAGGTGGCCGAACGTGTCGTTGATCTTCTTGAAGTAGTCCAGGTCGATCATCAGCACGCTGAACGCGGCACCGGTGCGCCCGGCCCTGGACAGCTCGTGGTTGCCGCTGGAATGCCAGGCCACCGAGTTGAGCAGGCCGGTCTTCTGGTCCTTGGACGCCAGCTCCTCCAGCTGCTTGGCCAGCACGGCCTTCTG
>CBIMJO010001158.1:0-3964 GCA_966244135.1 uncultured Actinocrispum sp.
GGTGAAGACCGCGTTGACGATGTTGCGGAACGTGGTACTTCGGTTGTACGCCAGGACGATCGCCCCCACCAGCAGGCCGATCGCGAGCACGATCAGCCCGATCGGGTTCAGCGACATCACGGCGTTGAGCACCGCCTGGACGATCGCCCATGCCCGGGTGGCGATCGCGACCACCCGCTGTGCCACTGCCATCGCCACAGTCCGGGCGGCCGCCACCGCCGCCTGGATCGCGGCACGGGCGTAGCCCGCCGCCAGCTGCACCAGGTTTCCCACCGCAGAGGCCGCGGCACCGGCCATACTTCGCGCACTGGAAGCGAACCTGCCGACCGCGCTCGCCGCGTTCGTCGCTCCTTGGCGCGCCGCGGTGAAGGCCCGGCTGAGGTTGCCGCTCACCGAGGACGCGAGATCGCGGACCGCCCCGGGCGCGCTGGTCGCCATCTGCTTGATGTCGCGGCCGAACTTGCCCGCCTCGATGGCCGCGTCCTTCAGCCCGGTGCGAATGTCCTTGATCGCCCCGGGGAGTTCCTTCATCGACGTGGCCGCGTTCTTGACCTCGCCGACCGTGGTCTGCACGGCGGTGGCGGTGGTGTTGATCGCGTCGGCGTACCCGACCACGTCGGTGACCGCGGCGGTGACGGCCGGATGGGTCTCCTTGAACTTGGCCGTCATCTCGGTCAGTTCGCTGTTGACGTGAGCGGCGAAGTCCTGCGAGATCTGGTTCGCGGCGCTGGACACCGCACCGGTCACCGATTCCTTGACGCTGGTGATCAGCCCGCTGACCGCGGTCCGTGCCTCGGCGACCGTGCCGACGGCCGATTCCTTGACGCTGGTGATCAGCTCACTGACCGCGGTTCGTGCCTCGGCCGTGATGCCACTGATCGCGGCCCGCGCCTCAGCGGTGATGGCACTGGCCGCCGGCGATGTCACGAGCCGCCTCCCTGTAGTGGTGCGCCGAAGAACGCCGCGATCTGATCTGGCGTCGCCGCGGGCGTCTCGGTGTCGTCCTCGACCCCCGGACGGCGCACCGGCCTCGGCCGCTCCGGCGGGTCTGCGTGCTCGTCCCGGTTCGCCGAGACGAACAGCCAGTTGCCCACCGCGAGTTCGTCCACGGCGGCCGCCAGCAGGTGCTCGGTCAGGCCCCACTCGGTGGTCTCGCCGTGCAGTTCGCGGACCAGCGCGGCATCACGAGGCAGGTGCTCGACCAGCACACGCAACCGCCGCGCGCTGAGCCTGCCGCGGTGGTAGTCGAGCAGATCCACCCCGTAGTACCGCAAAAGATCGGCTTCCACAGCCTCGCCGTGCTCGGTCAGGAGCGCGTCGAGGCCGAGGATTCCCCCAGGCTCATCCCGGTGTCACGGCCGTACGACTCCAGCAGCGCCTGGATGTCCTGCACGCTCAAGCTGTGCTCGTCGAGACGCTTGACCTGTTCCTCGCCGAGCAGCAGGGTGAGCAGACCGTCCAGATCGGACTGGTCGAGCTCGGCCAGCTGGCGCACGGCGGTGCGGGGCAGTTCGGTCGGCAGCCAGAACAGCTCACCGTCTATCTCGAACTCCCAGCGCTCGCCGAGGGCCTCCAGCCGCTGCGCCCTGGCCGCGTTGACGTTGTACCGCCCCATCGATGGCCTCCCCTTCCCATCCCTTGACGTCACTGCGTTTCGGCGGTCGCCGTGGCCGGCTTCACCGACCAGACGGCCAGCGGCTCGAACCGGGCGTTGATCGGGGTCAGGGCGGTGAACGTGACGCCGAGCTTGATCGCCGAGGTGCGGGTGATCGAGGTTTCGTCGGTCTCGGTCACCGCACCCCGCGGGATGTAGAACCGCTGCGTGACGGCCGGGCCGTCGCTGAACTCGATACCCAGCGCCCGTTCGTCCACCGTCGGCGCGGCGGCGATCTCGAAAGAGGTGGTTCCCGCGGCCTTCGTCCCACTGCTGAAGAAGAACGGCAGCGTGTCCGAGTTGACCTGCAGCATCGCGAACTTCACCGAGAAGTCCCGATCACTGAAGACATACCGGATCGCCGCGACCGTCTGCCACGTGTCCACCGGATCCAGCTTGTCCTTCTTGACGAATTTGACCCCGTCGGACGTGGTGTATCCGATGTTGATCCACGGCGCGTCCCAGCCCTTGCTGAAATCGGCCGGTGCCGCGGTGTGCGCCGGTGCGACATAAATGCTCCCGGTGCCCGCGACTCGTATCTCGCTCGCGTTCAGTCCCGCCATGCAATCCTCCTTCAGGATGAAATGGGCCGAACCGGGACCACCAGCCGATATCTCATCACGTAACGGTTCGCGTCACCGTGTCTCCGGTCGGGCGACCAGCATGGCCCCTGGCTTTCCTCGACTTCGCTCACCACCACCCCGTCGGCGTGGCTGACCAGCGTCATCAGCGGCAACACACCTCGGACGGCATTCGCGACCGCGTGCGCCGACGTTTTGTCTCCGCCATAGGTGTCGACCAGGGCAAGCACGTCGTCGAGACAATCGTCGGCCCGGAACGTGCCGCCGAGCCGGTTCACCACGACCGCCCGTTGGCTGCCGTCGAAACCGGGCGGCAGCGTCACGCCTACCGACACCCCACCGAGTTCCGGGCGTGCTTTCAGAAAAGCGACGACAAGGCTCTCGATGTCGGGAAAGAACAAGGAACGATCGGCTGCAATCTGTCCCATTGCCCTCCCCGAATCGGCTCTACCCCACGAGACGTTAACCCAGTGATCTTCGTTCGTCCAGGCTCATCGACACTCCATTCACGGGGATACAAGTGTTACCAAGGCAGGCATGGGGATCAGTCTGTATGGTGATCAAATACCGGGCGTGGAACGCTGAGCACTGGCACCCAGCGATCAAGCAGGGTGGCAAATCCTCACCGACGCCAGCATCGACCCCACACCCCAACGCGCCTCCAGCACCTGGACCCAATTCCTCCGCTCCCAAGCAGACGTCCTGCTCGCCTGCGACTTCTTCGAAACCGTCACCCTCACCGGCACCCGCATGTACCTCCTGATCGTGATCGAACATGCCCAACGCAGAATCCACGTCCTCGGCGCCACACCACACCCGACCGCAGCCTGGGTGACCCAAGCCGCCCGCAACCTCATCCTGGACCTCCAGGACGCCGGCTGCCGCGCACGGTTCCTGATCCGCGACAGAGACGGCACATTCCCTCCCCTATTCGACGCCATCCTCGCCGACGCCCGAATCGAGGTCGTCCTGGCTGGTGTTCAGATGCCCAGGATGAACTCGATCGTCGAACGCTGGATACAGACCTGCTGCAACTACTCGACCGCACCCTCATCTGGAACCAACGACACCTACTCCACGCACTCCGCCAATACGAGCGCTTCTACAACAACCACCGGCCACACCAAGGCATCGCCAACGCACGACCGCTACGACCACTGCCACAACCGATCACGAACCAGGATCAGATTGTCCGTCTCAACATCCGTCGATGCCCACGTTTGGGCGGCATCCTCAACGAATACCACCACGCCGCTTGACCAGCACGGATGGGATTTCGGCAAGCGCAACGTCAACGAGACCGTCGAACTGCTCGCCACACGAGCGCCGAAGCTCCGGCAGGCATTGCGCACGGCGAAACGCCGCGGCTGCGCGTACGTGATTCCGGACGGCACGCTGATCCCGATCGACCGGATCGCCGCCGACCGCCCCTCCTACTCCGGCAAACACAAGAGGCACGGAGTGAACCTGCAGGTGATCGCCTCACCCGAGGGCGACATCCTGTGGGTCTCCGGCGACCTGCCCGCCAGCACCCACCACACCGCCGCGGCCCGGATCTGGACCATCCTCGCCGCCCTGCGCGACGCCGGGCTAATCGCCTTGGGTGACAAGGGGCTACCACGGCTACGACGAGGCCGGCGGACATGTGATCACCCCGTGTAAGGGCCGCAACAAACCCGAGTCACATAAGGAGGCCAACCTCGCCCACGCCCGCCTGCGGGGCCCCGGC
>CBIMJO010001159.1:0-3960 GCA_966244135.1 uncultured Actinocrispum sp.
GTCGCCATGTTCGACTGGTCCGTGGTGGCCGGCCAGGTCGTGCGGGTCTACGAGGCCGCGATCGCGGCGGACCCCCGGCACGTCAGCGAGGCGTTGTGATGACCGCCCTTGTCATCGTCGTCGCGGTCGTCCTGCTGCTGCTCGTGGCCTGGATGATCGCGACGGCCAACCGCCTGGACCGCTTGCATGTCCGCACGGACGCTGCCTGGGCGGCCCTCGACGCGGCGCTCGGCCGGCGGGCCGTCGTCGCCAGAGCCGTTGCGGCGACGGGAGATGCGCCTGCGTCGCTGCGCGAGGTCGCCGACCACGCCGAACGGACGCCCCGCGCGGACCGCGAGGCCGCCGAGAACGAGCTGAGCCGCGAACTGGCCGCGGTGGAACGCGCCAAACTGCCGCTGGCGCTGCTGGCCGAGCTGATCGACGCGGAACAGCGGGTGGTGATCGCCCGGCGCGTGCACAACGACGCCATCCGGGACACGTTGGCGCAGCGGCGAAGGCGGATGGTCCGCTGGCTCAGGCTCGCAGGCACCGCGCCGCGGCCGGAGTACTTCGAGATCGCCGAGCCCGAGCTGACCGGTGAGGTCGCCCCGGTCTGGCGGACCGCGGCCCGGGTCCTGCTGCTGGACGAGGACGACCGGCTGCTGTTGTTCCACGGTCACGACGACGGCATGTCGTACTGGTTCACCGCCGGTGGCGGGGTGGAGCGCGACGAGGACATCCGCGCCGCGGCCAGGCGCGAACTGCTCGAGGAGACCGGCCTGGACCTGCCCGAGGACCAGCTGACCGGCCCGGTGTGGCGGCGCCGGGCGGCCTTCAGCTTCGACGGCCGCAGCTACGACGCCGAGGAGTGGTTCTTCCTGGCCCGGACCACCCGCACGGACATCGACACGACCGGCTTCACCCAGATCGAGCTGGACACGATCGACGGACACCGCTGGTGGAGCGCGGCGGACCTCCGCGCCACCAGTGATGTCGTCTACCCCGTCCAGCTGCCCGACCTGCTGCCCACCCTCCTCTCCGAATGGGACGGCCAGGTCCGGGCGGTCCGCTAGGACACTAGTGGGCCACCTGGTCGACGAGGTTCGACGGGAGCGGGTCGAACCGGCTGAACTCGCGGGTGAACGTGGCCGAGCCGGAGGACAGCGACCGCAGGTCGATCGCGTACCGGATCAGCGCCGTGGACGGGACCTCCGCCCGGATCACGCTGTAGCCCGGTGAGGTGTCCGCCTCGGTGCCCAGCACCCGGCCGCGGCGGCTGGACAGGTCGCCCAGCACGGTGCCCAGGTGGTCGTCGGGCAGCCGCACGAGCACCGTGTCGACCGGTTCGAGCAGGCTGATCCGCCCGTTCGCGGCGGCCTCCTTCAGCGCGATGGACCCGGCGGTCTGGAACGCCGCGTCGGACGAGTCGACGCTGTGCGCCTTGCCGTCCACCAGCGTGACCTTGATGTCCACCACCGGATAACCGGCCTGCAGCCCGCGTTCCAGCTGTGCCCGCACGCCCTTCTCCACGCTCGGGATGAACTGGTTCGGGATCGCGCCGCCGACGATCTTGTCCACGAACTGGAACCCGGAGCCGCGCGGCAGCGGTTCCACCTCGATGTCGCAGACCGCGTACTGGCCGTGCCCGCCGGACTGCTTCACATGCCGGCCGTGGCCCTTCGCCGAGCCCGCGAAGGTCTCCCGCAACGCCACCTTCACCGGTTCGGTGTCCACTTCGGCCCCGCCGGACCGCAGCCGCGCCAGTACGACGTCCGCGTGTGCCTCGCCCATGCACCACAACACCATCTGGTGCGTCTCGGCGTTGCGCTCCAGCCGCAGCGTCGGGTCACCGGCGACCAGGCGGGCCAGGTTGCGCGCCATGGTGTCCTCGTCGCTGCGGGTCTTGGCGACCACCGCGACCGGCAGCAGCGGTTCGGGCATCCGCCAGGGTGCCATCAGCACCGGGTTGTCCGGCGCCGAGATGGTGTCGCCGGTCTCGGCCGAGCCGACCTTGGTCAACGCGCAGAGGTCGCCCGCCACGCAGTACGGCACCTCGCGCAGGTTCGCGCCCAGCGGGGAGTAGATGTGCGCGACCCGCTCGTCGACGTCGTGGTCCTCGTGCCCGCGTTCGGACATGCCGTGCCCGGACACGTGCACCGGCCGTTCCGGCCGCAACGTGCCGGAGAACACCCGGACGAGCGACACGCGCCCGACGTAGGAGTCGACCGCGGTGCGGACCACCTCGGCGGCCAGCAGGCCGTCGGGGTCGGCGGTGATCGCGGGCAGCGCCTTGCCGTGCGGGTCGGTGACCGCGGGCAGCGGGTGCTCCAGCGGGGACGGGAACGCGCGCTTGATGCCGTCCAGGACCTCGGCCAGGCCGATGCCGGAGGTCGAGCAGACCGGGATCACCGGGTGGAACGAACCGCGGGTCACCGCCTTCTCCAGGTCGGCGATCAGCTCGTCCTGGTCGAGGTCCTCCCCGGCCAGGTAGCGGTCCATCAGGGTCTCGTCCTCGCTCTCGGCGATGATCCCCTCGATCAGCTCGTTGCGGGCGTCGTTCATCCGGTCCAGGTCGGCCTGGTCCGGCTCGCCCAGCTTGGGCGGGTAGCCGCCAGAGTAGTCGTAGAACCGCTGGGTGATCAGCCCGACCAGGCCGTTCTCGGCCGGCAGGTACAGCGGCAGCACACCGGCCCCGAAGGCCGCCTGGCAGGCGGCGATCTCGGCCATCGCGTCGGCGCGCTGGTGGTCCAGGCGCGCGACGACCACCGCGCGCGGCATGCCCACGGCGGCGCATTCCTCCCACACCGCGATGGTCGCGGCGTCCACGCCCTCGGCCGCGCAGACCACGAAGAGAGCGGCGTCCGCGGCGCGCAGGCCCGCGCGCAGCTCGCCCACGAAGTCGGCGTACCCGGGGGTGTCGATCAGGTTGATCTTCACTCCGTCGTGCATGAGCGGGGCGACCGACAGGCCGACCGACCGCTGCTGGCGCACCGCCGCAGGGTCGTGGTCGCACACCGTTGTCCCCTCGGTCACCGAACCGGCGCGGGTGAGCACTCCGGAGACGGTGAGCAGGGCTTCTGTCAGGGTTGTCTTGCCGGAGCCGGACGGGCCCACCAGGACGACGTTCCGCACTTTGGCGGGGTCGTCTACAGCGACCGCGGCTCCGGCTTCTGGGTTTTCGGCGGTCTTTTGCGCCATTGCCATCAACCTCCCGCACAGTCTGTGTTCAGATGCAGGACACAATGTGCTCGATCTCACACCCGTTCGCAGGTCGGGGACAACCCCGCGGGCCGGTTCGCATCCGGTGGTAGTAACCCCGTCACTCCGGGTCGCCGGATCCGGCCGGTCGCAGTGATAGGGGTCATACGCAGGGGTTTTATTCGAAGTGGCCTCCTGTTATCACCCAGGAGTGGACCGTCCTGGGCGGCCACGTCCGCCGTAACATCGAGAACAACACCGAAGTGAACCCCTTTGTCACTCGAAGGAGACGACAGCCGTGACCACCAGCCCGGAATCCGTCCCGCAGACCGGGACCGCCCGCGTGAAGCGCGGCATGGCCGAGATGCTCAAGGGCGGAGTGATCATGGACGTGGTCACCGCCGAGCAGGCCAAGATCGCCGAGGACGCCGGCGCGGTCGCGGTGATGGCCCTCGAGCGCGTGCCCGCCGACATCCGCGCGCAGGGCGGCGTCTCCCGGATGAGCGACCCGGACATGATCGACGGCATCATCGCCGCGGTGTCCATCCCGGTGATGGCCAAGGCCCGGATCGGCCACTTCGTCGAGGCCCAGGTGCTGCAGTCGCTGGGCGTGGACTACATCGACGAGTCCGAGGTGCTCACCCCGGCCGACTACGCCAACCACATCGACAAGTGGCAGTTCACCGTGCCGTTCGTGTGCGGCGCCACCAACCTCGGCGAGGCCCTGCGCCGCATCACCGAGGGCGCCGCGATGATCCGCTCGAAGGGCGAGGCCGGCACCGG
>CBIMJO010001160.1:0-3957 GCA_966244135.1 uncultured Actinocrispum sp.
CAACTACGGCCCGGTGACCGTGGAGCTCAACCGCGCCGGGGCCGCGCCCTGCGCCGTGCACAACATGATCAGCCTGGTGGCACAGCGCTTCTACAACCACAGCCAGTGCTTCCGGCTGACCAACTCCAGCCGCCTGGGCGTGCTGCAGTGCGGTGACCTGATCGAGGTGGAGAAGGGCGGGCCGGGCTACAAGTTCCCGGACGAGGTCACCGGCACGGAGACCTACCCGCGCGGCACGATCGCGATGGGCAACCAGGGCCCCGGCACCAACGGCAGCGAGTTCTTCATCGTCCACTCCTTCGCCAACATCCCGCCGAACTACTCGGTGATGGGCAAGGTCGTGCGCGGGATGGACGCGCTGGACCGGATCGTCGCGGCCGGCATCATCCCGAGCGAGCGCGGCCCGCTCGACGGCGCTCCCGCCAAGCCCGTCCGCATCGAACGCGTCACCTTCGGCTGACCCGCTCGTGAGTGGTCAGAACGGTTCTGACCACTCACGCGGGCGGGCTAGGACAGGGTGATGCGGGCGCCTTGGGCGCGGCCCGCGTTCGCCGCCGGGGTGCGGGTCGCCGGGTCGAGCGGGTTGACGCCGATCGCTTCCTTCGATGCCTCGTCCGGTTCGATCACTGTCACGTCCGCGCCCGCGGCCTGCAGCTCGAGCACCACGTCAGCGAACGAACGTTCCGCGGGCAACTGCGCCGCCGTGCCCATCGGCAACAGGATCACGACCCGCGAAGCGCCTTTGGCATAGTCGGCGTTGTCCGGGGTACGCACGCCGCCGTCGACGTAGTGCCGTCCGCCGATCTCAACCGCGGGCCAAACCCCGGGAACGGCACAGCTCGCGGCCACCGCGTCGATCAGTTCGACACCGGAGTCCTTGTCGAACACTCGGGCCTCGCTGGTCTCCGCGTCCACCGCGACGATCCGCAAGGCCCGCTGCGACCACTCGTGCGAAGGCAGCCGACCGGCGATCGCCGTGCGGCGCAACGCCGGTTCGACGGTCTGGGCATCCAGCCCGAACCGGGCGAACCGGCGCCGCAGCTCAGCGGGATACGTCACGCCCGACATCAGTTCGCCGAGCTGCGTGGCGTACTCCTCCAGATTGAACTCGGCGGCGATCTCCTCGTTCTGCAGAGCGGGAACGGCCTGGCGCGCGAACAGTTCCCCGATGCTCAGGCCGCTGCGCAGCTGGGCGCCGACGGCGGACCCGGCGGAGGTGCCGATGATCTCGTCCGCGCCGAGGAGGTCCTGGCCGCTGTCGGCCAGGCCGGCCAGCAGGCCGGTCATCCACGCGATTCCCGCGACCCCACCACCGCCGAGCACCAACGTCGTCGTCACAGTCTCACCACCGCACTGGGAGTTCCTTGAGGCCGCCGATCAGCAGGCCCTCGCGTGCCTTCAGCCGGCCCGGCTCGATGTCCAGGTCCAGCGTCGGCACTCGCCGCAACAGTACCGAAAGGACGGTCTGGAGTTCGGTCCGTGCAAGCGATTGCCCCAGGCACGCGTGCGCCCCGACGCCGAACGTGATGTGCTGGTTGGGAGAACGGCTCATGTCGAACTCGGCGCTGGCGTCGAACATCCGGGCATCCCGGTTGGCAGCGGAGATGTTGCACACAACGGTCGTCCCGGACGGCAGGACGGTCCCGCCGATCTCGATCTCCTCGGTGACGAACCGCGGCAGCCCGAACCCGGTCAGCGGGTCGAACCGGAGCACCTCCTCGACCGCGAGCCGGACCTTCGCCGGGTCGGCGAGCAGCGCCTCCCACCGCGAGCGGTCGGTCAGCAGGATGGCGACCATCTTGCCGATCATGTTCGCGGTGGTCTCGTGCCCGGCGACCAGCAGCCCCTGGGCGGTGCTCATCAGCTCGTCCTGGCTCATCCGGCCGTCCTCGGCGTCGGTCACCGTGACCAGTTCGCTGAGCAGGTCCTCGCCGGGGTCACGGCGCTTGGCGTCCAGGTGCGCGGTCATGTAGCCGGTGAACTCGTCCTGGGCCTCGGCGACTTCGGCGCCGGTGTACTTGTTCAGGTTGAGCATGGTGTCCGACCAGTGCGAGAACCGCGAACGGTCGCCGTCCGGAACACCGAGCAGCTGACAGATGACGAATACCGGCAACGGAAAGCTCAACGCCGGGATCAGGTCGGCGGTCCGGTGCCCGTCCGCCGTCATGGCGTCGACCAAGCGCTCGGTCATCGCCTCGATCTGCGACTCCAGCGCCATCATCCGGCGCGCGGTGAAGTACTTGGCCACCAGGCGGCGCCAGCGCAGGTGCCCTTGGCCGCTGGAGATGGTGCTCTCCCGCTGGAACGCGCCGCCGCTCTCGTTGGCCGAGATCCGGGCGGCGCCCTTCGCGTTGAGCTGGCGGGTGAACCTCGGGTCGGCGAGCATGATCCGCACGTCCTCGTAGCGCGTGACCAGCTTGGCCTCGTCGCCACTGGCCAGCCGGACGGTGGCGACCGGGCATTCGGCGTGCATGGTGGCCCACTCGTCCGGTGGTTCGAGTGCGGCCGGTGGCGTCAGCGGATAGTCGTACGTCATCAGTGGATTCCCCTCAGTGCGATCTGGTCCTCACTGACAGTCAGCCAGAGTCACACGATCAAATCCAGTGACGTGGTCAGGTTTTCACGGCGGACCGGCGCTTGGGCACCGGGATGCGCGCCAGGTCCTCGGCCACGACGACCTGCCCGTCGAACACTTCCTGCGCCTCTTCGAGGAACCTCGAGCCGTCCGGGTAGCGCTGCGAGAAATGCGTGAGCACCAGCAACCGCACCCCGCAGTCGGCGGCGACCCGCGCGGCCTGCGCGGCGGTCAGATGCCCATAGTCCTTGGCGAGAGTCGCGTCCTCTTCGAGGAAGGTCGACTCGATCACCAGCATGTCGACGCCGTCGGCCAGTTCGAACACCGAGTCGCACAGCCGGGTGTCCATGACGAACGCGAACCGCTGGCCGCGCCGGGGCACGCTGACGTCCTCGAGCCGCACATCCCGGCCGGGCAGCGAGCCATCACGTTGCAGCGCACCGACATCCGGGCCGGCGATGCCGTACTCGCGCAGCTTCTCCGGCACCATCTGGCGGCTGTCCGGTTCCACCAGGCGATAACCGAACGCCTCGACGCCGTGGTCGAGGCGTTTCGCTTCCAGCACACCGAACGGGCCGCGCGCGATCACGCCGTTCTCCGCGATGGGGAACTCACGCAGATCGGCCGACTCGTAGAACTGGGTGGCGTGCCGCAGCCTGCCGAAGAAATGTTCCCCGGACGCCGGAAAATGCGCGGACACGACGTGGTCGACGCGGTCGAGCGAGAGCCGTTGCACGATTCCCGGCACGCCAAGGCAATGGTCGCCGTGGAAATGCGTGATGCACAGCCGGTCGATGTCGTTCGCGGCGATCCCGGCCATCAGCATCTGTCGTTGCGTGCCCTCACCCGGGTCGAAGAGGATTCCCGCACCGTCCCAGCGCAGCAGGTAGCCGTTGTGGTTCCGGTGCCTCGTGGGCACCTGGCTCGCGGTTCCGAGCACCACCAGTTCACGGTTCGACACAAGAGAACCGTACCGGTTCAGCGCGGGATTTTTCGCGCCCTAGAACGTATTTTGCCGCAAAGTCTTGCGTACCACCGGATTTTCCGGGTCGAGTCCGTAGCGGTGCCGGTAGACCGCGAGCACGACATCGCGCAGGTCATCGCCGTGGATCCGGGTGGTCTGAACCGCCAGGTCGGCGGCCATCAGCAGGAGCGGATGCTCCTCGTCGCCGTGTGGCGGCGCGTAGCCCTTGACCGGCAACAGTTGGGCGCCCAGCCGTGTGTAGAACCCGATACGCCGCCGTCGGATCCCGGCCTCCGTGGGGTCGCCGGTCTCGGCCGGGTCCTCCACGTCGAAAATGATCCTGGTGTGCCCGGCGTCCCGCATCGCCTGGGTCAGCAGTTTCCACAACCGCGCACCGACCCCGTCGCCCCGGCGTTCC
>CBIMJO010001161.1:0-3944 GCA_966244135.1 uncultured Actinocrispum sp.
GGTCCCGCATGGCCCGCGCGCCGACGGCGCCGCCCTGCAGCTGGCCAACAAGATGGGCATGGACCCGGCGATGGTCGTGCACTCCAAGCCGATCGGCACCGACTTCACGTTCTTCGTGGTGTACGGCTCGGTCAAGCACATCGTCGACCTCGACGAAGTCCGTGTGGTGGAGCGGGAGTACCCGTTGCTGTCGCCGACCGAGGTGAACGCCGCGGTCAAGAAACGCCTGCGCCGCAAGCTCGTCGTGGTCGGCGGCTGCATCGGCACCGACGCGCACACCGTCGGCATCGACGCGATCCTGAACATCAAGGGCTTCGCCGGTGAGAAGGGCCTGGAGTACTACCGGGAACTGCGCGTGATCAACCTCGGCGCCCAGGTCTCCGTCCCCGACCTGGTCAAACGCTCCCGCACCGAGAAGGCCGACGCCGTCCTGATCTCCCAGGTCGTCACCCAGCGCGACGCGCACATCCACAACACCCAGGAGATGTCCGCCGCCTTCCGCGAGGCCATGGGTGACAAACGCCCGCTGCTCGTGGCCGGCGGCCCCCGCTTCGACCCGCTGATGTCCGGCGAGCTCGGCGTCGACCGCGTCTTCGGCCGCGGCACCACCCCCGGCGAAGTCGCCAGCTTCCTCGTCCACGCCCTAGCGGCCTGATCTTCGGAGAACGTGTGCTGACAGAAGGATTCTCGGTCACCCAGCGCCGGTACGTGCCCTATTCGCACGCCCACTACGGCGGCAACCTGGTCGACGGCGCGTACGGGCTGGGCATGTTCGGCGATGTGGCGACCGAGATGATGATCCGCACGGACGGCGACGAAGGGCTGTTCGCCGGGTACTCGAACGTCGAGTTCCTGGCGCCGATCCAGGCCGGGGACGTGATCGAGGCGACCGGGACGATCGTGCGGGTGGGCAACCGGTCGCGTGAGATCGAGTTCGAGGCCCGGGTGGTGTGCCGGGCCGCTCCGGAGCGCGGGCCGTCGGCGGCCGATGTTCTGGACCCGGCCGTGACGGTCACCCGCGCTCGCGGAACGGTTGTGGTGCCGGTGAATCAGGCGCGCACGTAGGTCGCGAACGACGGCTGGTTGGCGACGAGGCCGGCGTTGCGGTCGAAGCAGCCGATCTGGACCTTCACGTCGGCCGCGGTGCCCCACAGGTCGATCGGCTGGCAGTAGATCTCCTTGTCGCCGAACGCGGTCACCTGCATGTGGTCGCGCAGCTTGCCGATCTGCGGGAACAGGAACGTGTCCGGCGGGCCGGGGGAGATGCTGTTGGCGCCCAGGCCGAGCACCGAGTTGAAGTTCGTCTCCGGCGGCAGCGCGGTGGCGGCCTCGTAGCCGAACAGCGGCGAGATCCGGTTGAAGATGTCCCGGCCCTGCTGGTAGGTCAGCGTCCACGCGGTGTCGAACGGCTGGCTGGACGCGTTGAAACAGTGCACCACGATGGCCTGCACGTCCGGGTCGGACTTCCAGGCGCCGACCTTGCAGCGTGCGCCGACACTGCTGTTCACCGCGGTGACCTGGATGCCGCCCGCGAGGTCCGCGGAGCCCAGGTTGGCCATCTTCACGAGCCACTCACCGGTGCTGACCGGGCCGACCGCGTTCGTGCCGCCCTGGTTGTTGTAGCTGGGTGACACTGCCGTGCCGGTCCAGCCGAGGTAGCCGTATCGGGTGACGGTCGGCAGCGACGGGCTCGGTGAGCTGCGGGTCAGCGACACCGAGAACCGGGAATCCGCCGGGATGCCGCCGCGGGGGAGCGGGCTGATCGGCGGGTCGGGCAGGTAGCAGGCAACGCCGACATCCACGCCGGGCTGGAACAGCAGCGGCGCCCACTTGGTGACCTGGCACCAGGTCCCCGCCCGGTCGACCGAGGTGACATGCGGGATGCCCACCGCGGTGTCGCACGGGAAATGCACGGTGTACTTCCCGGTGGCGGTCTGGTCCACCACGATCTTCTGGTTGCAGCTGGTCGCCTGGTGGTCCGGGCTGGGCACGAACCCCAGCCCCGGGCTCGCCTTGTCCACGAAGGCGAACCCCCAGAAGTCGGGCGCAGCCGCGTTGGCCGCCGGTGCGAGCCCGACCAGTAACAGAATCAGACCGATCACAAAGGACAGAAGTCTCAAGGCCCCTCCCCAGTACGTGTGGATCCTCCAGTGCCGACCCTGGCACTAGCGCGCTTGCAAGGACATCCGCCAGTCGCTGGTTCCGGTTGGCCTGTTCGCCCTCCGACGCCTCCAGAAAATTTCTTCGCGATGGGTGTCGAACGGGGGCGGGTGCGTTCGTAGCCAGGGTGAGAGACCCACACCTGAGGAGAACATCATGACCGCGACCTACACCTTCGACGTCTTCTGCAGCCTGGACGGCTTCGGTTCCCACCAGGGCGACTGGGGCGGGTACTGGGGCAAGCAGGGCCCCGAGCTGCTCGAGCACCGCAGCGCCCTGTTCGGCGAGCAGCAGCGGATGGTCTTCGGGGCCACCACGCACCGGTCGAACGAGGAGATGCTGTGCGGGATCCCCGACGAAAACCTCGACGAGTGGGTGGTCCGGATGAAGAACATGCCGGCCACGGTCGTGTCGAGCACGCTGCGGAGCCCCCTCAACTGGCCGGACGCGACCGTCGTGAGCGGCGACGCGGTCGACATCATCACCCGGCTCAAGGAGGAGTCCGACGTGCCGTTGCGCTCGCACGGCAGTCTCAAGCTGAACTGGGCGCTGATGGCCGCCGGTCTGGTCGACCGCGTCCAGGTGACGGTCTTCCCGGTGATCACGGGCAAGACCGGCCTGGGCCCGATCTTCGGGGGCGCGGGCGACTTCGACCTCGAGCTGATCGAGAGCCGAACGCTCGACGGCAACACTCAGGAGCTCACCTACCGGCCCACCGTGCACGGCGCCTAACTACACAGTTTGGACTGTACAGTCTTACCTGTATATTTGAGCGCATGACGGAGAGCTCGCAGTCGGCGGTCCAGGCCTCGCAGGACATTCGCGCGGTCCTGGGCCGGCTGCGGCGCCGAATCCTCGGCGCCTCGGCTGCGGACGACATCAGCTTAGCCCAGACCTCGGTGCTCACCCGTCTGTCCAGGAACGACGGCCTCACCGTCAGCGATCTCGCCGCCGCCGAGGGAATGCGGCACCAGTCGATGACCTCGATCGTCACGCCGTTGGTGGGGCTCGGGCTGGTGGAGCGGCGGCCGGATCCCACGGATGGCCGTCGCCTGCTGATGGCGCTCACCGCCGACGGCCGTCGGCGGGTTGAGGAAGGCCGCCGCGCTCGGGGGGAGTGGCTCGCCGCGCAGCTCGAGGACAACTGCACCGAGGCCGAGCGGCAGACCGTGATCGCCGCGATGGCGATCCTGGAACGACTGATCCATGACTGAACCGGCCGAGGCCGTTGGCCGTCGTGGCGATGGTGATCAGGTCACGGAGAAGGCGGGCATCGACCGCCGGCTGATCCCGCCGATGCTGCTGGGCGCGGTCCTCAACCCGATCAACTCCACCATCATCGCCGTCGCGCTCGTCCCGATCGGCGCCGCACTCGGTGCGCCGCCTTCGGAGACGGCCTGGCTGGTGTCGGCGCTGTATCTGGCCACCGCTCTCGGGCAGCCGGTGGTCGGCCGGCTGATCGACCTCTTCGGACCGCGCCGGCTTTTCCTTGCCGGGACGGCACTTGTCGGTGTCGCGGGCGTCGTCGGCACCCTGGCGCCCAACCTCGGTGTGCTCATCGCTGCGCGGGTTATCCTCGGCTTCGGCACCTGTGCGGGTTATCCCGCCGCGATGGCGTTGCTGCGCAGCGAAGCGGAACGCACCGGCCAGGACAGCCCAGCTGGAGTGCTGACCGCGCTTGCCGTGGCCACCCAGACCATCGCCGTCATCGGCCCTCTGCTGGGCGGCCTGCTGATCGGTTTAGGTGGCTGGCGCACGGTTTTCGTGGTCAACGTGCCGCTGGC
>CBIMJO010001162.1:0-3943 GCA_966244135.1 uncultured Actinocrispum sp.
CGGCCTTCTGGTCGACCCCGTTCGGGGTAAGCACATCGAACGCCTTGGCCACCGCATCCGGTGCCACCGCGCAGATCGGGCTCGACACCCCCGCTCCGCAGACGCCGAACGTGTACTGGCCGGGCGTCGGGGTGAACCGCCGGGCGCGGTCCGGGCTGTCGCCTTCCTGGCCGGTCAGCACGACCACGAACTGCGTCGGGTTGCCCAGAGCCGTCTTCGGCACGCTCACGGTGATGAACCGCGATGCCTCACTCGCCTGGACCGTCGCCGTACCGAGGTTGGCGCCATCCGCGTCGACGAAGATCGGTTCCGCGAAGCCCTGGACCTCGATCATCCGGTTCCACGGATCGGTCGTGTAGTTCCGGGACGGGCGCCTGCGTGGACGTCTTGGCCACAGCGGGATCGCGGGCGTAGATGTTCAGCAGCTGGGCGCCCAGCGAGGAACCGAACGTCGGCGAGAGGTTGCGCAGCTGAGTGCGCAGGACATAGCGGTCGCCGCTGTCGATCACCTGGAACCGCTGGATGTCGAACGCGCCCGCGTGGAAGTCGCCCGCGGTCGGGTAGCCATAAGTGCCTGGGCCGTTGTCGTCGCCGTCGGGGTCGGTCAGGTCCAGGATCACCGTTCCGGACACGAAGTCCGACGCGACCGTGCGCTGGGCGTAGCCGGTCGCCCGGCCCTTCGTAGCCGCCGCGGTGATCACGTTGGTGCCCAGCTGGGTCGGCAGTTCGGCGCTGAACGTGCCGGTCGATGTCGTACTGACGACCGTGGTCGCGCCGCCCGCATCCGTTGCCGTGGCTTGGATCTCGATCTGGACGCCCGCCGGGGCCGTGCCGGTCACCTTCACCGTCGGCGTCTCCACGGACGCCGGGGCGTCGAGGGTGACGGGGATGGTTCCGGGCGGGCCGTTGTCGACATATCGAGATCGCACCTCGGCGGGCTGCTCCACCGGGCGCCCGGCGATGATCCCCTGCGTGAGGCGGACCGTCTGAGCCTGCGCCCAGGTCAACGGGGACGCCGAACCGACGGACTCGCCGGGCTTGAAGCCGATCGAACCGGTCGCCGGGTTCGCCGGGAGCTCCGGGTTCTCCCAGATCTGCTCGGGAACCAGGCCCACGCCGGAAGCCTGGGCGTGCATGGCCCTGAGCAGTTCGGCGGCCTGACGGCGGTCCCCGGTCTGCAGGACCTGCTCGCCGCGTTCACCGGCGAGCACCGGCCAGAGGTGACCGCTGCCGACATTGCCGATGGGCCAGGGCTTTCCGGACGGTGCGCAGTTCGTCGGGTCGGGCTCGTAGCAGTCGCCGTAGCCGTCCTCGCTGCCTGGCGTCGCCGTTCCGTAGCGGTACCAGCCGGGGCCGTTCGGAGTGTCGCGTTTGATCACCTGGTCGACCCGTTGCAGCGTGCGCTGGACGTCCGCGTCGTTCGCGGGCAGGATGCCCAGCCGGGTCAGCTCCAGGAAGCCACCGTCCACAACGGACCGCTGGTCGGCGGTGACCGAGCCGTTGCCGAGGTTGTACTCGATGGCCGCGTTCGGGTCGCCGGTCTTGGACAGCCGGATGAAGTAGCCGTCGCTGGTCACCGTCCAGCCCTTGATGCCGCGCTGGAAGTGGTCCGCGGTGGCCTGGTAGACGCGGGCGCGTTGCGGATCACCGTTACGGCTGGCGATCACACTGGCCGCGGTGAGACCGGCGATCTCGGCCGCGATCGTGGAGGGCGAGTAGCCGCCCTGCTCCTCCCACCGCTCCGAGCCGAACGACGGGCCGTGCGCGACCACGAAGTCCGCGGCCTTGCGTATACCGGTTGTATACAACGTGTATTCACGGTCCATACCGGCCTGCAACGCCATCAGGATCGGGTACGCGGACTCGTCGAGCTGGTCGCCGCCGGAGTCCGGGGCCTTCTTGCCGTTGACCATCGAGTTGCGCGGGAACCGGCCGTCGGGCTGCTGCTGGCGGCTGAACAGCCAGCGGACCGTGGCCCGCGCGGTGTCCCGGTCGCCGCCCGCGAGCAGGCCGCTGAAGCTCTCGTACAGGTCGCGGGCGAAGATCTCGCGGTACGAACCGAAGTAGACCGGTTTGCCGTCCGGCAGGTCGCCCGCGCTGACGGCCTGCCCCCAAGGGCTGGCCAGGGATGCCACGACCGCGCCGGGGAACGTCTTGTCCTCGCTGGCTTTCAGCACGTTCGGCGAGAGCCAGTCGTTGGTGGGCCTGAGCTTGCGGTCGTAGTCGCGCCACTCTTGGACATAGCGGTCGTAGCTGCGCTGGAACGGTGTTGCGAGGCTGGCGTTCGCCGTGCGGACGGCGTCGCCGGCCGTTTTGCCGAAGCTGAGCGCCAGAGTCGCGTCGTGGCCGTCGATCCTGGCCGTCTGGACGACGTTTCCGTTGGCCGCCGTGCGGTTCGGGGTGAGCTTGCGGTTCTTGTCGAGCTGGGTCAGCCCATCCGAGTCCGTGCCCACATACCCGCTGTTGGCCTCCCGGAACGGACCTTTGAGTGCACCCGCCAGGGGGACGCCATAGTCGCGGTTCGGGGCGTTGGTGACCGTGTTCGGGTCGCTGCTGATCAGGGCGCCCTGGTCGATCGTCGCGCTGTCCGCGCCGCCGTTCTGCGGTCCGCCGCCGCCGTTTCCGTTGATGGTGGCGTCGTAGCGGACGTACAGCTTGAGGTCGCGAGGGCCGTCCAGCCTGGTGCGGATGAGGACGCTGTCACGGGCGGGGTCGGTGATGTAATCGGTGGTCAGGCGGTAGCCGTGGCCCTTGGTGCGGACGGTGCAGGCCATCCCGGTCTGGTCCGCACTGACCGTGTACGTGGTGTCGCGGCTCTGCAGGTCGGTGAAGGTCCTACCGTCCGTGACGATGAACTGCAGGGTCTCCACGTTGGTGTTGTCGATGGTGGGCGCGTAGACGTCCGAGAGCACGCCGCCCGCGACCGTGTACCAGACCTTGCTGGTGGTATTTCGTGCCGTGCCAAGGCAGTCCTTGCGCGCGAGGCCGAAGTGGGACAGTGCCCCCTGCCCCTCCTGCGCCTCCGCCACCGGCGTGAGCACCATCGCGCTGAGTAACGTCACCAGAACCACGCTGTACCGACGCATCCAGGCATCACACCACCCATCCCCCGGCCGGGCCACGGCCGATCGGGTAGTCCCGGGGTGACGGGATGCACATGCGCGAACTGTCCCCAACATGAGACAAAGTGATAATCTGTCTCAAGAGACTCAAGGAGGCGTATCACCAGTGCGTGCAGTGCAGATCACCGAGTTCGGCGGGCCCGAGGTGCTCAACGTGACCGAGGTGCCGGATCCGGTTCCGGGTGAGGGTCAGGTACTGGTCGAGGTGTCGCGCGCGGGTGTGAACTACGCCGACACGCACCAGGTCGAGGACTCGTACCTGTCGTCGGCCAAGCTCCCGCTGATCCCCGGCGGTGAGGTCGTCGGCACCACGCCCGACGGGCGGCGGATCGCGGCGATGATCGGGCACGGCGGGTACGCGGAGAAGGCGCTGGTCAACGAGGCGCTCGCGTTCGACGTGCCGGACGGCGTGGACGACGTGTCCGCGGTGGCGCTGCTCGTGCAGGGCCTCACTGCCTGGTACCTGCTCAACAAGAGCGTGCACTTCGCCAAGGGCGAGTCGATCGTCGTGCACGCCGCCGCCGGCGGTGTCGGCAGCCTCGCGGTGCAGCTGGCGAAGTCGATGGGCGCCGGGCGGGTCATCGCGACCGCCGCACCACGGCGCGGCGAGGATCTCCCCGTGCGCGCGACAGAAGCGGGCTCGTCACCCGCGGAGGGGTCCGACGTGGACGTCACGGCCGGGTGTCACGGCGTCGCAGGGTCGAGGGGGCGGCACATCACCAGCGCGTCGTCGGGCGGGTGGGCGTAGTAGCCCTTGCGGCGACCGATGGGCCGAAAGCCGAAGGCCTCGTAGAGGGCGACGGCGGGGGTGTTGCCGGCGG
>CBIMJO010001163.1:0-3940 GCA_966244135.1 uncultured Actinocrispum sp.
TTCACGGTTGCCGAGGCGCTGACGAACGTCGCCAAGCACGCTCTAGCCAGCCGGGCTGAGATCGTTGTGGTGCGGCATGGTGACGTGCTGGTGGTGACGGTGCCCGATGACGTGATCGGCGGCGCCGATTCGTCTGGTGGCACCGGGCTTGTCAGCTTGGCGCACCGGGCGCGGTCGGTCGACGGCACCTTATCCGTCAGCAGCCCCGCGGGCGGCCCGACCATCGTGCGCGCGGAGTTGCCGTGCGGGTGGTGATCGCTGAGGACTCGGTCCTGCTGCGGGCCGGTCTGGCTCGGCTGCTCGACTTGGCCGGGATCGAGGTGGCCGCGGCTGTTGGCGACGCCGAGTCGCTGCTCGCCGCGGTGGCCGAACACCAACCCGACGCCACGATCGTCGACGTGCGGATGCCGCCCACCCACACCGACGAGGGCATCCGGGCCGCGCTGGTGATCCGCCGCCAATGGCCTGCCGTGGCCGTGTTGGTGTTGTCGCAGTACGTCGAGGAGCGGTACGCCGTCGATTTGTTGTCGGCCAACACCAGTCGGGTGGGTTACTTGTTGAAGGACCGGGTGGCCGACGTAGCCGAGTTCCTGGACGCGCTGCACCGAGTGGCGTCGGGCGGTACGGCGTTGGATCCCGAGGTCGTGGCTCAGCTGCTGCTGCGGCAGGCCGGTACGCCGTTGGACCGGCTCACCCGCCGGGAGCGGGAGGTCCTGACGCTCATGGCCCACGGTCACGCCAACGGCGAGATCGCGGCCTCGCTGGTGATCAGCGAGAGCGCGGTCGCCAAGCACATCAACGCGATCTTCGCCAAGCTCGACCTGCCGCCCGGTAACGGCGATCGCAGGGTGCTCGCCGTGCTGCGCTTCATCCGGAACGGCTGACTGTCAGGCGTTTCCCGTGATGAGGTTGCGGATCTTGCCGGGGATGGCCGGGATGACGCCGTGGCCCAGGTCGATGTTGCTGAGGAAGACCGTGACCCATTCGCTGTCCGGGTACATCTGGAAGTCGGTGGATGTGCCGGGTGCGCCGCCGCTGTGGCCGGTGACCCATTGGTTGTTCACGAGCGTTGTCATCGGGCCGTAGCCCTGGAACGCGAGTGGTGGCTTCGGGGGTGGTGGCTGGTTGGGTGGCGCGGTGGGTGGGCCCAGTGGCTCTTTGCCGGTGAGGGTGATGTGGGTGAATGCGCGGTTGAGCAGCTTTTCCCCCTGCAGGGCGCAGGCGAAACGGGTCATGTCGGCGCAGGTGGAGAAGGCGTCGCCGGCGGGTGTGCCGATGTAGAGGCGTTGGTCGATCGAGTCGGTGCGGCCGCCGCCGGTGGGTGATGTCGCGTAGGGGTGGGCGATGCGGGGGTCGGTGTGCCATTGCGGCCTGGCGTAGAAGTCCGTGCTGGTCATGCCCGCTGGACGGAAGACGTGCTCGCGGACGTAGTCGTAGTAGGTCTGGCCGGACACGGCGGCCACGATCGCGCCGAGGACGTGGTAGCCGGCGTTGCTGTACTGGAAGCCTGCTCCGGGCGTGAACGCCAGCGTTGACCGACGGATGAAGTCGGTCGTGTTGTCCATGACCTGCTGGGGGCTGGTCCAGGTGAGCGCCGTGTCCATGTAGTCGGGCCAGGAGAAGGGGTCGCCGAGGCCGGAGCTGTGGGTAAGCAGGTGATGGATGGTGACGGTGTCGGCCATGGCGGCTGGGAAGCCGTTGAGGTACGCGCCGAGTTTGCCGTTGTAGGCAACCTTTCCTGCCTGGACGAGCTGTGCGATGGACACCGCGGTGAACAGCTTCGTCACGGACGCCATCGCGAACAGGGTGTCCGGGCCGTTGGGAGCGGTGTCGTTGGCTTTGCCGTAGGAGCGGGCCAGCACTGGGCGTCCTCGGTAGGTCAGCAGGAGGCTGCCGGAGAACACGTCCTTGTCGGCTTGTTCCTTGACGTATCGGTCGAGCGCACCGCCGGGCCGCAGGTCGTCGGGTAACCCCGAAGGCGAGGCGAAGGCGGCTCCCCCGGTGGCGAGTGCCGCGCCGGATACTCCGATCAGGCCGAGAACCGATCTCCGGGTCGTGGTCATGACTTCTCCCCTGTTCGCGTTGTCGAACTTGCGATCAAGGTCTATCGGCCAGGTGCGATGGGTGACCGATGGTCGTTCCATAGGTGATCCATAACCCCCGACACGCCGACACGCTGTGTTTACATGTGACCACCCTTCGTAGGTTCTAATTGCCGGTGTGGCTGTTGATACTCGCGGTATGAAATCCCTGCATAAGAAGTCTTTTGTGAGTGCTGTCGCTGCGGCGGTGGTGCTCACTGGGGTGTTGGCGTGGCCGACGACGGCTGCTCCGGCCGCCGATTCGACGCCGTATCTCTGGCGTGTGCCTGGTGGCAGTGAACAGGTGTTGACGCATGCCGGGTTCGATGTCGATCATGGTGCTCTGGTGGTGGGTGACCAGAGCGTCGCCGACCGGTTGCGCGGGTTGGGGTATCAGCCGGAGAAGGTCGACACCGTCTACAAGCCGGTTCCCCAGCAACGTCTTGCGGTGCAAGGCTTTTACGGTGGGTATCACACCGCGGCCGAGCACGAGACGCACTTGACCGATGTCGCGGCCGCGTTCCCCGCGCTGACACAGGTTTTCGACATCGGTGACAGCTGGAAGAAGAGCCGCGGGTCGGGTGGGCACGATATCCGGGCGATCTGCATCACCAAGAAGCAGGCCGGTGACTGTGCACTCAACCCGAACTCCACCAAGCCGCGTATGGCGATGATGGCGCAGATCCACGCGCGCGAGCTGTCCACTGGTGAGCTGGCCTGGAAGTGGATCGACTATCTCACCAAGGGCTACGGCAGCGACGCCGAGGTCACGTCCATTTTGGACACGACGGAGCTGTGGGTGGTTCCGATCGTGAACCCTGACGGTGTGGACATCGTGGCCTCGGGCGGCAACCAGCCGTTGATGCAGCGCAAGAACGCCAACAACACGAGCGCGAACTGCGGAACGCCGAACTATGGCGTCGATCTGAACCGCAACTCCACGTTCAAGTGGGGTGGCGCGGGCACGAGCCGGTGCGGCGAGACGTACCAGGGTCCGTCGGCGGGCTCCGAGCCGGAGACCAAGGCGATGGAGGCGTTCTTCAAGTCCCTGTTCCCCGACCAGCGCGGCCCTGGCGACAAGGACCCGGCGCCGGTGACGACCAAGGGCGTGATGCTGACGATCCACAGCTACGGCAACGAGATCATGCCGCCGTGGGGCTGGACGTGGGATCCGAACCCGAACGCGGCAGGCCTGAAGGCGCTGGGCCAGAAGATGGCTCAGTCGAACGGGTACACGGTGATCGCTGAGGGTGACACGACCGGGACGACGGATGACTTCACGTACGGCAACATGGGTGTCGCGAGCTACACGATCGAGGTCGGTGGCAGTTCGGGCAGTTGCGGTGGGTTCTTCCCGCAGTACTCGTGCATGGACAGCCTGTTCTGGCCGAAGAACAAGGGTGCGTTCCTGACCGCGGCCAAGGCGGCGAAGGCCCCGTATGCGAGTTGACCTCGACTGGAGTTGAGGTTGCAGGCTCGCGGGTATGACGCACGCGATTCGGCAGTATGAGTTCGGTTCCGCGGAGACATTGAAGTACGAGGAGGTGCCCGCCCCGGTCCCTGGCCGGGGCCAGGTGCGCATTCAGGTGGCGGCGGCGGGCGTGCACCTGGTGGATACGGCGATCCGTGAAGGCAAGCCGGGTCCGTTCCCGCGCCCGCAGCTGCCGATGACGCCCGGCCGTGAGGTCGCGGGCACGGTCGATGTGCTCGGCGAGGACGTCGACACGGGGTGGCTGGGCAAGAAGGTGGTCGCGCATCTGGGTGTGGCCAGTGGTGGCTACGCGGAGGCCGCGATCGCGAATGCCGAGTCACTGCACGCGGTTCCGGACGGGATGCCCGCCGACCGGGCGGTGGCGATG
>CBIMJO010001164.1:0-3926 GCA_966244135.1 uncultured Actinocrispum sp.
GGACGGTGCCCAGCGTGTCCGCGGTCAGGCCGGTGAACGACATGAACCCGTCGCACGGCAGATCGCCGTGCAGGTGGGCGTTCTTGCTGTGCACCTCGTCGCCGACGACGAGCACCCACGGCCGGGTGCCGTTCATCGCCTGGTCATAGCCCTCCAGTTGCGGCCACTGCTCGAACGCGACGATCAGCACCCGGTGCGCCGCCGCGTCGCCCGCGGGCCACAGCGGCGGGAAATCCCCTGGTACCAGGTCGATCCCCGGCAACCGGCCGAGCATCGCCTCGAGACCGAACCGGATGACCTCACTGTCGATCAGCACCGCGACCGCGAGCTGCTGTGACCGAGTGTGATCCGGCTTGACCTGTTGCATGGTCATGACTTGGCAACCCCCCAGCATCGCATCCCCATCCGCGACAGCCATCACGTGTTCGGTGATGACGTTACGTGTTCCGACCATACTGAGCTGAGCTTCGTGGAGCAACGATTCTTCAAGGCGACGAAAAATTGTGCGTTGTTTGCGCAAGATCTTGCGGTGGCGGCCACAACGGGCATGCCTGAAAGGGGAGTCCCACGATCGCCCGCAGTGGCGAGACTGGGGGCATGACGAGCACGCCACCCGGGCGGTTGCCGGTGGTCGATCCCGCCGACGGCAAGGCGTTCGACCACTTCGCGACCAGTTCCCGCACCGACGTCGACCGGATCGTGCGCACCGCGGACCACGCCCAGCGGGCCTGGTCGGCCGCGGGCGAGCAGGAGCGACGGCTCGCGCTGCGCGCCTGCGGGGCGGCGATGGCCGGCCACGTCGACGAGATCGCCGAGCTGGTGACCCGTGAACAGGGCAAGCCGCTGGCGGCCGCGCATGCCGAGGTGACGCTCGCGGCGGAGTGGTTCGGTCATGTCGAGGCGCTGTCGCTGCCGCCGGAACCCTTGGCCGACACGGCGAACGCCCGGATCACGCTGCACCGCGTGCCCTACGGCGCGGTGGCCGCCATCGCGCCGTCCAACTTCCCGATCATCCTGGCCGTCACCAAGATCGCCCCGGCGTTGCTGGCGGGCAATGCCGTCGTGCTCAAGCCATCGCCGGTGACCACGCTGTGCAGCGCGCGGATGGTGTCCGTGCTGCGTGACGTCCTGCCGCCCGGCGTGCTCGACATCGTGACCGGCGCCGGTGACGTGGGAGCCTGGCTGGCCGAGCACCCCATGATCGGCCTGGTCTCGTTCACCGGTTCGGTCCCCACCGGCCAGGCCATCGGCAGCCGTGCGGCCGCGCACTCGGTGAAGACGATCCTGGAACTGGGCGGGAACGACGCGTGCGTCGTACTGCCCGGTACGGACGTCGCCGCAGTGGCGCCCGCCGTGTTCGGCCGGTCGATGGTCAACAGTGGACAGTTCTGCGCGGCGATCAAACGCGTCTACGTATCCGGCCGGGACTACGAGCGGTTCGTCGACGCCCTCGTCGTCGAGGCGGAGAAAGCCGTTGTGGGGGAGGGGATGGATCCCGCGACGGAGTACGGCCCGCTCGCCGAGCCCGCCCAGCGGGACCGGGTCGCGCGACTGGTCGACGACGCGCGGCGAGCCGGGGCGCGCATCCGTACCGGCGGCAAGGCGCTGGACCGGCCGGGATTCTTCTACCCGCCCACCATTGTCACCGACCTGCCCGCGGGCACCGAACTGGAACTGGCTGAACAGTTCGGCCCGGTGATCCCGGTGATCGCCTACGACACGGTCGGCGAAGCGGTGCGGCGGGCCAACGCCACCGAATTCGGCCTCGGTGGTTCGGTGTGGGGTGACGAGCACGATGCGCGTCCGGTCGCCCATTCGCTGGAATGTGGCACGGTATGGGTCAACACGCACGGCGACCTTCGCCCGGATGTGCCCTTCGGCGGGTTCCGCTCGTCCGGCCCCGGCGTCGAGTACGGCCGGTGGGGCCTGCTCGAATACACCAGGATCAAGGTGCTCAACGAGTCCTTCGGCTGACCCGTGCCCGGATGGGCATACCCATCCGGGCAGTGTGGACATTTCTCGGAAAATCTTAGTAGCTTCGCCGTCGTGAACAAGGTTTTCAGCCGGGAACGGCAGGCGGTCCGGCGATCCATCGCACAATTGGCCGCACCGCTCGCACTGGCCGAGGCGGTCGATTTCACCGTTCTGCTCGGAATTGTCGCCATCATGGGTGAAATGGGCGACAACGCGTTGTACCTGCGTTCGTTGTACCAGCCGGTGGGATTTCTGCTGGTGGCCTTGAGCGTCGCGTTCGCGGTGACCAACCAGGTCGCCGCGGCCATCAGCAAGGGCGCGGGACGTCCGACCGAAGTGATGGCGTCGGCGTTGAGCCTGGCGCGGATCTGGTTCGTCAGCGGTGTCGTGATCGTTGTCCTGCTCGCCGTCAGCGCACCGGCCTTGGCGGCGTTCCTCGATGTCGATGTCGCGCTGCGGGACGACTTCGCGTCGTTCCTGCGCTGGACGGCCGCGGCCGGCCTGCTGGTGATCGGCCCGGCGCTGTGCGCGTCCTGCCTGCGGGGGTACGGCTATGCGCGCGAGGCCACGCTGGTGATGATCTGTGCCGCGGTGGCCAAGATCGGCTGCGTGGCCGGGATCGGGCTCGGTGCCGGCGTCGGGATCATGAGCGTGCCGCTCGCCGAGGTCGCCTCCGGCGTGACCGGCCTGCTGATCGGGCTGGTCATGTTGCGCCGCAAGGAGATCTGGAACCCCGCCGCGGTCAGGTCGTGGCGGCCGGAGGTCTACGGCGGGCTGTGGCGGATCGGGGCGCCGGTCGCCGCGTCCTTCCTCGTGATCGCGGCGTACAACGTCGGTGTGCTGGGTGTGCTCGGCCGGTTCGGCCCGGACGCGGTATCCGGGTTCTCCGTCGCCGCCGCGTTGCAGAGCCTGGTCCTGCTGCCGGGAACGATGATCGGGACGGCCACCGCGATCGTGCTGAACCAGCAACTCGGTGCCGCGCAACGAGATCGCATCCAGGCCACCCTGCGCGGCGGCTTGGAGCTGTCGATGGCTTGTTACGTCCTCATCGCGGTGGTCATGTGGCTGATCGCCGAGCCGTTCGCCCGGATCACCACGCCCACCCCGTCGATCGCGGGCGAGACGGCCGCTTATCTTGGCGTGGTGGCGTTGAGTTTCGTGGTGCAGGGCCCGGTGCTGGCGGCGCTGACGATCATGGAGCACACCGGCGGCGGGTTCCTGGCCATCGTGCTCAACGCGATCTACTTCGGACTCGTCGTCGCGGTCGGTGCGATCGTCGCGGCGCGGGTGGGCAGCTCGAGCGGTTTCTACGACGCCGTCGCCGCGTGCAACCTCATCGGCGTGTCCGTGCCGTTCTTCGCCGTCCGGCACATCCGGCGGCTCGCCCGGGCAGCCTAGGGGCGTTGCGCCACAACGCGTTGGACTGTCTCCCAGAGCGTTCCGGCCGAGGAGAACAGTTCCAGCTCCAGCACGTCGTCACCGAACACGATGTCGTACTCGTCCTCGAGCCCGGCCAGCAACGCCACCATGCCCGCCGAACCGAGGCCGAGGTCGAACAGCGACTGGTCCGGCGGCAGCGGGACCTCTACGGCCAGCAACGGCAGCTGGGCGCGCACCAGCTTGTCGAACGAGGAGCTCCACGGGGCGGTGTGCACGTTGTCTAGTCCTCCTCGGCCGGGAAAAGCGCCGCCAGTGCCTGGTGGTCGATCTTCCCGTTGATGTTGCGGGGCAGATCGTCGAGCCGCAGCCACCGGGCGGGCAGCATGTACGCGGGCAGCCGGCCGGCGAGCTCACGGTGCAGGTCGGCCGGCTGGCGGTCGGTGCCCAATGCCGGAACGTAGACAGCGCACAGCTGGAGGCCCTCGAACCCCGCGACCGCGACGGCCACGACGGCGCCATGTGCCACGCCGGTCAGCGTGTTGACCGCGACCGCGACTTCGTCGAGCTCGATC
>CBIMJO010001165.1:0-3922 GCA_966244135.1 uncultured Actinocrispum sp.
GGCGGAACGGTGTCAGGGGGGCCCGGGGGTGCTGCGGTTGCACCGGCGAGTGTGTCACAACCTGCACATTCGCACCTCGCGTACCACAAAACCGGCCGGATGCCGGACCTCAGCGAGTTGTCAGGATCTCGGCGAGTCGCCCGTCGGGCCGGGCGTTGTCGGCTCCAGCCCAGTCGTTCGCGCAGAATGGCCCAGGTCTGGGTGATGGAGTACCGCACCCCGGTCACCCGCTCGATCACCTCCGCGACCCGGGCCAGGGTCCACATGCCGGTTGGATATCCGTTGGCTTTCGGGCCTTCCGCCAGCGCCACCTCCACCTCGCTCACCTGCTGGTCAGACAATCGAGGCAGTCGCCCAGCCCGGCCGGCACCCGCCAGCGCCTGCCGGCCGCCGGCCAGCCAGTCACGATGCCAGCGCGAGGCGGTCTGCGCTGAGACCTCCAACTCCACCATGACATCGACCTGTCGCTTGCCGCGCTGGAACATGTCCGCTGCCCGCATCCGCCGCTCGCGCAGCGCGTCGAAGTCCCTGCGGGCACCCGCCTTGTTGCTACTACGGGCTTTCTGGCGTTTGCCCGCCGAGTGTGAGGGTTCTGGCATGACGCGATTGTCTTACCGTGCAGGGCGAATCACGCGTAACGACTCACCATATTACCGAAAGATCTTTAATGGCCGCTCACAACACTCGAATGCGCATCAGCAGGCCGCCCGTGAGATGGCATGGCGGATTGAGATGGGCATAGCGCGCCTGGACCAGCGCCGCCACCGTGTGGGCGATGGCCGACCGCGACGCACACTCGTGCCATCAGCCATCAGCCATCAGCCATCAGCCAGCAGCCATCAGCCAGCAGCCATCAGCCGTTCGGCGATCGTGCGATCGTGCGATCGTGCCGGAGGTTGCCGTGCCGAAGCGTCAGAGGTTGCCATGTCGCAGGTTGCCGTGCCGTCGGTTGTCGGGCGCGGTGCCGCCATGCCATCAGCTGCCGTGCCGTTGGCGGCGCGTGGCGTCGATCGGTCTTGCGGCAGGACTGGGTGCAGTCCGAGCTGTTGGGCGGGCGGTGATCGCACGCAGGCAGTTCGGTGATCATGTCGTCCTGCAGGGGTGCTGACGGTCCCTTGACTGGTCCTGGCGAGTCGGCATCAGCTACTGCCTCCGCCAGTGTGGTTGTGGGCGACCTGGAGGTGCTCCGTCAGCCCGGCGGGGTTGGAGGCGGGCTCCAGGCTGAGGGCAGAAACCCTCCAAGCTTGACAATGTTTTTGAGTTGCGGTGGTGGGGTGTCGCATATGGACGCTTGGGTGGGTGGTTGATGTTTGGCGGGAGTTGGAGGTTGTGTGTTGGATCTTCTTGGATGGGTTTTGGATCTATTTTTCCCCCTTTGAGCTGGTAACGGGTCGGGTTGGGGCTGGCCTTGTGGGTTGGGGTGCGGTTATTCGCGAACTTGCGGTGTGGCGGTGCTTGACCACGTTCGGGTGGTCGCGCAGCGTTGTACTTGTGTCGTCAACTTCCCACCGTCGGGTCGACCTGCTGCAGGTGCGGGCAGCGTTGCCTCCGGCGGTCGCGGACGTTGTAGACGCGTACGAGCGTCACTTGCGCGCTGAGCGGGGTCTGTCCCCGCACACCGTGCGGGCGTATGTGGGCGACGCGGTGTCTCTCCTGGGGTATGTGCATGGTCTTGATGTTCTGGGAACCGGCCCGGTGCCGGCTCGTGGTGCCGTTGACCTCGCGGGCTTGCGGGCATGGCTCGCCGCGCAGCGGTCGGCCGGGACCGGGCGCACGACGTTGGCACGACGGTCGGCGGCCGCGCGTACGTTCACGGCGTGGGCCCACCGGCGTGGCTACCTGGACTCAGATCCAGGCATCCGCCTCGCTTCGCCTCGACCGCAGCGGAAACTTCCCGCTGTGCTGCGTCAGGATCAGGCCGGTGCGCTCATGCAGGCCGCGAAATCCGGCGCCGCTGAGCGGAATCCCGTAGCAATACGGGATCAGGTGATCGTCGAACTGCTATATGCCACAGGGATCCGGGTTTCGGAGCTTTGTGGACTGGATGTTGACGATGTGGACACCGACCGTCGGGTGGCGCGAGTGATCGGCAAGGGCGACAAGGAAAGAACCGTTCCGTTCGGCGTGCCCGCCCAGCGCGCCGTGCAGGACTGGCTCGAGGACGGCCGTCCGGCCCTGGCCATCGACAAGTCGCCGCCCGCCCTGCTTCTCGGTGCTCGCGGCGGTCGGCTGCAGCCGAGCAGCGTCCGGCGGATCGTGCATGAGGCGCTCGCGGCTGTGCCGGGGGCGCCAGACCTCGGTCCACATGGGCTTCGGCACACCGCCGCGACCCATCTGCTTGAGGGAGGCGCGGACCTGCGCAGCGTCCAGGAGTTGCTCGGACACGCCACCCTCGCCACGACACAGCTTTATACCCACGTGACAGTCGAGCGACTTCGTGCCGTTCACGATCAGGCCCACCCCAGGTCGTAGCGGTAAACGTGTACCGGGGAGCGGTACGGCGCGACTCGCCGTGACAATTTGACAGCACTAGGGGGCGAGATGAACACGGAAAGCTCCTAAGCTGGACGGCATGTCGCGCGGCTCCAGGCTGGATCAGGTGACCCCCGATCCAACGAGATCGGATGATGTAGGGAGAGGTTCTCGCACTGTGGCCGTACCCGAGCCCGAAGAGCCGTCCACGAACGGGCGTGCCGCTCCCTACGGCGCCGGCCAACCTAACGGAGTGTTGCCGGGCGACCATCGGACCGCCGACGACGTCGAGGCCGGGATCGTCGCGCTGTGGACCGAGTTCGGCAAGGAACGTGAGTGCTGCACTACGCCCCGTTGGTCAAGTACGTCGCCGGCCGCGTCGGCACCGGCCTGCCCGCGCACGTCGACGTCGGCGACCTGGTCCAGTCCGGCATCTTCGGCCTGGTCGACGCGATCGAGAAGTTCGAGCCCGAGCGCGGGCTGAAGTTCGAGACGTACGCGATGCAGCGCCTCCGCGGCGCTATCCTCGACGACCTCCGCCAGCAGGACTGGGTGCCCCGATCCGTGCGCGGCCGTGCCCGCGAGGTCGAGCGCGCCCTGGAACGCCTCGGCGCCCGCCTGCAACGCCAGCCCAGCGACCGCGAGCTGGCCGCCGAACTCGACCTCACCCTCGACGACCTGCACGACCTCTACGCCCAGCTTCAGCTGACCAGCGTGGTCGCCCTTGACGAGCTGGTCGCCGCTGGCCGCGGCACCGCCTCCCTCGCAGAGACCCTGCCCGACGAAGGCGCCGAGGACCCAGTGGCCTCCCTCGTGGACCTCGACAACCGTCGCCAGCTGGCCGGCGCCATCGAGCAGCTCGCCGAACGCGACCGGATCGTCGTGACCCTGTACTACTTCGAGAACCTGACCCTCGCCGAGATCGGCAAGGTCCTCGGCGTCACCGAGTCCCGCGTGTGCCAGCTGCACACCCGTGCGGTCCTCCGCCTCCGCGCCAAACTCGTCGAACAATCCGACGCCTGACCCCACGTCAACCACCCCGGACAGCGCCTTGTCCGGGGACGAGCGCGCGCTGGTGCGAATGCGTGTCGGGCTGGCTGTGGGTGGTGCGAGCCGTGGGTTGATGTGGCTGGGCGAGGCATTGGCAGGCGGGCGTAGTCGTCCCCGCCAGGGCGGCGGTGCTGCTGGAGGTGGGGTTGTTGGGGCTTCTCGCGAGGGGCAGTGGGTTGCGGCTGAGGAGGGTGTGGGCCCGGGGATGTGGGTTGGTAATTGGCCACGAGTGGCTTGGCGGAGCGCGGGATGTAGGTGGAGCGAAGGCGGCGAAATGAGGGCGTGAGGGCGGTGGTTGGGTGGAGGGCGGCGGTGGGTGAGAGCCAATGCGTCTGGGAGTGAGGTCGGCTTGATGGGTGGTGGATTGGGACTGACGGCGGCTTGGTGACGTGCTGGTCGA
>CBIMJO010001166.1:0-3920 GCA_966244135.1 uncultured Actinocrispum sp.
CATGGCCAGGCCCTTGGGCACCGCCTTGACCGCGCCCTTGGTCCACGCGTCGGCCAGCCCGACCAGGTCGCGGCGAAACGCCGTGCGGACCAGCGGATGTCCCTCGTCGCTCAGGCCGGTTTCCGCCTGCACGCCACGCTCGGCGAAGGCGGCCGCGAGCGCGCGCTGGCGCCACGGCTCGTCGAGGACCACCGACAGCCGGGCCGCGGCGCTCGCGAAGTGCGCCACCTGGCCCTGCCCGCAGAGCAGCCCGGCGAGGTCGGCTACCCCGGGCTGCATCGCCTCGGCGGAGAAGAACGACATCTGCGCCACGAGCCTCAGAGTAGAACAAGTGTTCGCCTACCGCGAGGGAAGGATGTTGCCAGAGTTGCTCACGGGGTCTGGGTCGTGGTGGACGTCGGCGGCCCGCCGGGGAAGCTCGGGTCGGTGGTGGGGGTGGTGGACGTGGTGGTGCCGCCCGGCAGGCCCGGTTCGGTGGACGAGGTGAGCGGAGGCAGCGCGGAACGGCTCGCCCGGGCCCGGGTGATCTCCGTGCAGTTGTCCGCCCCCCGTACGGCCGCCTGGAGGTCCGGGAACCGCGCTCCCATGCCCTCCAGCGGGTTCACCGGTGTCTTGAGCTGCTGCAGGTCCCTGGCGACGTCCTGGAGGATCGTGCTAGTGCTGGAGCGATCGTTCGGGTCCGCCTTGGCCAGCGCCTCCTTCGACCTGGTCACCACGGTCTGCATGTCCTTGAGGCCCTGCACGAGGTTGCGCACGGCCTCGTCCCCGCCGTCCACCGGCGCGGCACCGATCTCACCGAGCTTGCCGGTGGCGGTGTTGACCCTGGTCAGGACCGCGTCCAGGTAGGTGTTCAGCGACGAGATCATCGTCGCCGGGTTGCTGGAGTCGATGTCCGCCTTGGGCGTGCTGCTGTCGTAGTCGAGGATGACCGAGCAGAGCTTGTCCGCCCACTCCACCGCGGCCGGGCCGGCCGACGGCGTCGTGGTCTGGGCCACCTGCGCGGCCGGCTGAGCGGCCGGAGCGTCACAACCGGCCACCGTGGCCGCGACCGCCAGGGCCACCAGCGCCCGGCGCACCTGGGCGCGTTTCACTGCGCCAACCTCATTCCCCTGATTCAGCCGCCGGCGATGTCCTTGCACCGGGGTGCCTTGCTCATCGCGTCACGAAGCTCGTTGTTCTGGAGGTCCTTGAACGGGTCCGCGATCTTGGTGGTCTCGTCGCCGAGGCTCTGCATCGCGGCCGCCGCCGCGTCCTGGTCGCCGGCCTTCATCTTGGCGGCGGCGTCCTTGAGCACCTGCTGCGACTTGCCGTAGGACTCGATCATCTTGGCCTTGGCATCGTCCGCGCCCTTGATCGGCGACGGCTCGAGCTGCTTGAGCCGGTCGACCAGGCCGCCGACACCGTTGGCCATGTCGTCGAGCAGCTGGCCGAGCTTGGCCTGGATCTGGTTCTGGTCCCCGGAGGAGCCCAGGTCGGACGCCTTCTGCGTAATCGACTTGGTGAAGTCGCTGACCGGCGCGCACAGGTTGTCCACCCACTTGACCGGGTCGCCGTTGCTCGGCTGGGGCGGTGGCGCGGACGGTTCCGGCGAGGACGAGCCGCCACCGGAGCCACCGCCGCCGGACGCGGGAGCGGACGCACCGGCCGACCCGGAGGCGCTCTGGGCGGTGTTCTGGCCGCTGTCGCTGGCGCCGCAGCCGGTCAGGGTGAGCGTGATGCCCAGAGTGGCGGCCGCGACGAACGCGAGGCGACGCTTCATCAAGACTCCTGGTGTGGGGGACCTGGCGGGCCCGACGCTACCCGGGTACGGGTTTGAGTGCCGTGAGGGCCGCTCCTCAGACGAGAAGCGGCCCTCAGTCGGTTGCATCGTCAGACGTTGTTGACCTGCTCGGCCGGGCTGTCGGCGATCGCGTTGCCGCGACGCTTCGACACGACCACCGCGGCGGCGATGATCGCCACGGCCACCAGGGCGATGATGATCCGCAGCGCGGTCTTGTCCTCGATGATGAAGGTCACGACGGCCGGTGCGACCAGCAGCGAGACCAGGTTCATCACCTTGATCAGCGGGTTGATCGCCGGGCCGGCGGTGTCCTTGAACGGGTCACCGACGGTGTCACCGATGACGGTGGCCTCGTGCGCGGCCGAGCCCTTGCCGCCGTGGTTGCCGTCCTCGACCAGCTTCTTGGCGTTGTCCCAGGCGCCACCGGAGTTGGCCAGGAACACGGCCATCAGGGTGCCGGTCGCGATCGCGCCACCGAGATAACCGGCCAGCGACTCGACACCAAGACCGAAACCGACCGCGATCGGCGCGAACACCGCCAGCAGCCCCGGAGTGACCAGCTCACGCAGCGAGTCCCTGGTGCAGATGTCCACCACCCGGCCATATTCCGGCCGCACGGACCCGTCCATGATCCCGGGGTTGTCGTGGAACTGACGGCGGACCTCGTAGACAACCGCACCCGCGGCGCGGGACACGGCGTTGACCGCGAGGCCGGAGAACATGAACACGACGGCCGCGCCGATGAGCACACCCACGAGCGTGTTCGGGCTGACCAGGTTCGCCACGAAGTCACCGGTCGCGTTGGCCGCGGTGCGGATCGCCTCGCTGTACGAGCCGAACAGCGCGGTCGCCGCGAGCACGGCGGTCGCGATCGCGATGCCCTTGGTGATGGCCTTGGTGGTGTTGCCGACCGCGTCCAGCTCGGTGAGGATCTGCGCGCCCTCGCCGTGCACGTCGCCGGACATCTCCGCGATGCCCTGCGCGTTGTCGGAGACCGGGCCGAAGGTGTCCATGGCGACGATGACGCCGACCGTGGTGAGCAGACCGGTACCGGCCAACGCGATGGCGAACAGTGCGACGGTCACGTCACTGGACAGCAGGAACGCGCCGTACACCGCGGCACCGATGACGAGGGCGGTGTAGACGGCGGACTCGAAGCCGACCGAGATGCCGGACAGGATCACCGTCGCCGCACCGGTCTCGGAGGTCTCACCGACGTGCTTGACCGGCTTGTGCTCGGTGCCGGTGTAGTAGCCGGTCAGCCACAGGATGATGCCGGCCAGCGCGATACCGATGATCACGGCGACCGCGGCGATCAGGCCGGGGTTGCCCGACAGGGTGGAGTTCTTGGCCCCGTCCAGAGCGGCGAACGAGGTCGGCAGGAACGCGAACGCGGCCACCGTGCACAGCACCAGCGAGATCAGCGCGGAGATGTAGAAGGACCGGTTGATCGCGGTCAGGCCGTTCTCGCCCGGGCGCGCCTTGGTGATGAACACACCGATCACGGCGGTGATGACACCGATCGCGGGCACGATCAACGGGAACAGCAGGCCCTGCGCACCGAACGCCGCGCTGCCCAGGATCAGCGCCGCCACCAGGGTCACCGCGTAGGACTCGAAGAGGTCCGCGGCCATACCCGCGCAGTCACCGACGTTGTCGCCCACGTTGTCGGCGATGGTCGCCGCGTTGCGGGGGTCGTCCTCGGGGATGCCCTGCTCGACCTTGCCGACCAGGTCGGCGCCGACGTCAGCGGCCTTGGTGAAGATACCGCCGCCGACACGCATGAACATCGCGATCAGGGCGGCACCGAAACCGAAGCCCTCCAGCACCTTCGGCGCCTGGCCGGAGAACGCCAGGACCACGACCGAGGCACCGAACAGACCCAGGCCGACGGTGGCCATACCGACCACACCACCGGTGCGGAACGCGATCCGCGTCGCCTTCTCCCGGCCGCCCTCCTCGTTGGCCGCCGCGGCGACCCGGAGGTTCGCCTGCGTGGACAGCCACATGCCGAGGTAGCCGATGGAGAACGAGAAAACCGCGCCAACGAGGAAGAACAGCGATCGTCCGATCAGTTCACCCGTACTGTCCGCAGGCAATGCGAACAGCAGCAGGAACACCACCGTTCCGAAGATCAACA
>CBIMJO010001167.1:0-3920 GCA_966244135.1 uncultured Actinocrispum sp.
GACGAACTGTGTCGCGTCGGTTCCGGGCATCAACGCCTGAGTCGCCTCGGGTCCGCCCCCAGCAACCCGCGCCGCATCTGCCTGCCCAACAAGAGCCGCGGCAGCAGCACCACCCGGAGCCACCACGTGCGTCGCGTCCGGGAGCGCGCCAAGCCCTCGCGCCGGACCGGGCCGCATGACCTGCGTCGCCTCAGGAACACCTCCAGGCCCGACAACCTGAGTCGCCTCAGGCACCCCAAGCCCAACAGCACCTCCCAGGCCTACAACCTGCATGGCCTCAGGCAGTCCAGCCCTGAACACAGCGGGCCGTGGTGCCTCAGGAGCGGCACTTGGGCCGGCCACCTGGGTTGCATCCGCCTGCCCGACAAGGGCCGCAGCGGCAGCACCGCCCGGAGCCACCGCCTGCGTCGCGTCCGGAAGACCTGGCTGCGCACCAAAACCCGGCACAGCCGCGGGACCGCCGCCGAGCCGCGCGCTCACGTGCTGCGTCGCGTCGGGGTCGGGTGGCTGGTGGGGGCTGTTCAGGATCTGGGTCCGGTCCTGGACCGGCTGGTGATGCCCCCACTGCGGTGATTGTGGTGCGCTCATTGGGAACCCCCTCAGGTCACGTGGCGGCCCACGCTAGCTGAAGGGGTTCACCCGTTAGTGGGCGGCCAGGTAGCCCAGCAGGTCCTGGCGGGTGACGACGCCGGCGGGCTTGCCGTCGATCAGCACGAGGGCGCCGTCGGCGCTGGCGAGGGCCTTCATCGCCATGGTGATCTGCTCGCCCGCGCCGATTGTCGGCAGTGGCGGGGACATGTGGCGGTCGAGGCGGTCGGCGAGGGCAGCCTTGCCGGTGAACAGGGCGTCGAGCAGGTCCCGTTCGTTGACGGCGCCCACGACCTCAGCAGCCATCACCCGCGCTCACGACGGGCATCTGGCTGACCGAGAACTCCCGGAGGTACGAAACGGCGTCCGCGACGGTCTCGGCAGGGTGCGCGTGCACCAACTCGGGGATGCGGCCGTCCTTGCGGCGCAACACATCCCCGACCGTGGCACCGGAGTGCTCGGGCGGCAGGAACCCGTACGAGGACATCCAGTTGTCGTTGAACACCTTCGACAGGTAGCCGCGGCCGCCGTCGGGCAGCAGCACCACGATCACGTCGTCCGGCCCGCACCGCTCGGCCAGCTTCAACGCGGCCGCGGCGGCCATCCCGCAGGACCCGCCGACCAGCAGCGCCTCCTCGCGGGCGAGCCGCCGGGTCACGGTGAACGACTCGGCGTCGGAGATCGCGATGATCTCGTCGCAGATGCCGCGGTCGTAGGTGTCCGGCCAGAAGTCCTCGCCGACGCCCTCGACCAGGTACGGACGGCCGGTCCCGCCGGAGTACACCGAGCCCTCCGGGTCCGCGCCGACGATCTGCACGCGGCCGCCGGACACCTCCTTGAGGTACTTGCCCGTGCCCGAGATCGTGCCGCCGGTACCGACGCCCGCGACGAAGTGCGTGATCCGGCCTTCGGTCTGCTGCCACAGCTCCGGGCCGGTGGTCTCGTAGTGGCTGCGCGGGTTCTCCGGGTTGGCGTACTGGTTGGGCTTCCAGGCGCCGTCGATCTCGCGGACCAGCCGGTCGGACACGTTGTAGTAGGAGTCCGGGTGCTCCGGCGCGACCGCGGTCGGGCACACCACGACCTCGGCGCCGTACGCCTTGAGCACGTTGCGCTTGTCCTCGCTGACCTTGTCCGGGCAGACGAACACGCACTTGTAGCCCTTGCGCTGGGCGACCATGGCCAGGCCGACGCCGGTGTTGCCGGAGGTCGGCTCGACGATGGTGCCGCCGGGCTTGAGCTCGCCGGAGGCCTCCGCGGCCTCGATCATCCGGCTGGCGATGCGGTCCTTCACGCTGCCGCCCGGGTTGACGTACTCGACCTTGGCCAGCACCAGCGGCTGCAGGCCCTCGGCGACGGTGTTCAGCCGGACCAGCGGCGTGTTGCCGATCAGGTCGACGACATGCTCGACGTACTCCACCACTGACTCCTTCACGGCACTTCCGGGGAACCCGTTCAGCCTAACCGGCTGCGCCGAGCCAAGTGAGGGCCGCGACGGTCAGCGTCTCGACACCGGTCCGCAGGGTCGGCTCGATCAGCGGCGCGAACTCCGGGGAATGGTTGCTGGGCAACGAGTTCAGCGTGTTCGTGGCGAGCGCGCCGAGCACCCGGTCGCGGTCGATCCCGCCCCAGAACCAGAACACGGTTGGCACGCCGGCGGCCTCGCCGTAGATGCCGACGTCCTCACTGCCCGTGATGACCGGCATCGGGAACATGTTCTCCACGCCGAAGTGCTCGGTGAACGCGGCCACGGTGGCCGCGGTCCGGTCCGGGTCGGAGACGAGCAGCGGCGCACTCGTGTGCCACTCGATCAGGGGTTCTTTCTCGGCACCGCTCGCCGCGGCCTCCGCGCGCACGATTCGCTCGATCGCGGCTTTTATCTGTACCCGGACGTGTTCGGCGTAGCTGCGGATGTTGATCCCCAGCTCGGCCGTGTCCGGGATGATGTTGTCCTTGGTGCCCGCGTGCAGCTTGCCGACAGTGACCACCGCGGTATCACTTGGGTGAAGTTCGCGGGCCACAATTCCCTGCAATCGGGTGACGATGTGCGCGGCCATCAGGATCGGATCGACCGTGGTCTCCGGCCTCGACCCATGCCCGCCACGGCCGAACAACGTCACGTGCAGGTCGTCGGCGGTGGCCATGATGGGCCCGCTGCCGTACCCGACCATCCCGGCCGGGAGCGGCCCGACGTGCTGACCGAGCACGATGTCCGGCGTGCCGAACCGGTCGAACAGGCCGTCCGCGACCATCGCGCGAGCCCCCGTGGACAGCTCCTCGGCGGGCTGGAACACGATCATCAGCGTGCCGGACCAGGACTCCTTCGCCCGGTCGAGGAGCGTCGCCGCGCCCAGCAGGCACGTCGTGTGCATGTCGTGCCCGCACGCGTGCATCACGGCCGGATCCGTGCTGGCGTAAGGCAATCCGGTCTTCTCCGCCATCGGGAGGGCGTCCATGTCGGCCCGGAGCATGACCACCGGGCCATCGCCGTTGCGCAGGACACCGACCACACCCGTGCCGCCGACACCGGTCGTCACCTCGTAGCCCAGCGGTTCGAGGGCGCCGGCGACCTTGGCGGCGGTGCGGTGTTCCGCGAGCGACACTTCCGGGTGCTGGTGCAGGTCCCGGTAGAAATCCGCCAGCGCGGGCCCCAGTTCGGGATGCCAGTCCTTCAGAACGTCGTTCACCGGCCCGAGCCTACCCACGAACCGTGCACACCCTTCCGTACCAGCGGTTTCACCCTTCTGGATCTTCACTGCACCGGGTAGCCGACGTACCTTTTGACTACAGGGGGTGTTTCGCATGAAACTGAGCGTGCACCTGTTGCTGGACACCTTGGTGGCCCAGACCGGCCCCGCACCGCGGCGGGAGTCGCTGGTCCCGGACTTCGGCATCCGGGTCGCCGCCAATTCGCTCTATCTGCCGTCGATCGGCCTTGACCACGAATGGTTCCGCGCACTCGCACACGATGGGCTGGTTCGCGGGATGACCGGGTCACACATCGTGCACGTCGAGGATCCGCGGCTGCCCGTTCCCGAGCTGCTGGCGGAGTTGCGCTCGCGGTATCTCGCCACGCGCTACCGCTCGGACGTCCCGTTGCTGGACATCGTGCATCCGGTGCGGCCGCACATGAATGTGGTGGCACAGCTGGATCTGACGTTGGAGCACCGGGTGCGGACCGGTCTGCACGTCGGGCTGGACTGGGCAGTCGAGGCCGCCGACGGGATCCGGGCGTTCCGGATCCACGGCGACGGGGCGCCGCCGGTGCCGACCAACCAGCCGACGCTGAACTGGGTACGGGACTATCTCGCGCGGTCGGCGAGCGCCAGAGTGCC
>CBIMJO010001168.1:0-3919 GCA_966244135.1 uncultured Actinocrispum sp.
CTGGAGTTCCTCGGCGACTCGGTGCTCGGCATGGTGATCACCGATCACCTGTACCGGGCGCATCCGGACCTGCCGGAGGGCCAGCTCGCCCGGCTGCGGGCCAGCGTGGTGAACATGCACGCGCTCGCGCGGGTCGCCCGCGGCCTCGGCCAGGGCGGGCTTGGCGCGCACCTGCTGCTCGGCCGCGGTGAGGAGCTCACCGGCGGCCGGGACAAGGCGAGCATCCTCGCCGACACCCTGGAGGCCGTGATCGGCGCGGTGTACCTCCAGGAGGGCATCGACGTCGCCCGCATGGTCGTGCACAAGCTGTTCGACGCGCTGCTCGACGAGGCGCCACGGCGGGGTGCGGGCCTGGACTGGAAGACCAGCCTGCAGGAGCTGTGCGCGTCCGCCGGTCTGGGCGTACCGGAGTACCGGGTCGAGGAGGAGGGCCCGGACCACCGCAAGGAGTTCAGCGCCACCGTGGTCGTGGCCGGCCGGAGCTACGGCTCGGGCGACGGGCGCACCAAGAAGGAAGCCGAGCAGAAGGCGGCCGAGGCCGCCTACCGCGAACTGTCGGAGCAGAACGGCAACGGACTTGCCGGAACTGCCTGAGGTCGAGGTCGTCCGGCGCGGGCTGGAGAGTCACGCGTCGGGCCGGACCATCACCCACATCGAGGTGCTGTACCCCCGGGCGATCCGCCGGCACCTCCCCGGCGCCATCGACTTCGCCGACCGGCTCACCGGCGTGCGCATCGAGGCCGTGCGCCGGCGCGGCAAGTACCTGTGGGTCGAGCTGGACAGCGGCGAGGCGATGCTGGCCCACCTCGGCATGAGCGGCCAGATGCTGGTCCGCGACGAGGGCTACGAGGACGAGAAGCACCTGCGCATCCGGTTCCGGTTCGCCGACAAGGGGCCGGAGCTGCGGTTCGTCGACCAGCGGACCTTCGGCGGCCTGGCGCTGTCCGAGATGGTCAAGGTGGACGAGGAGCTGCTGCCCGCCCCCGTCGCGCACATCGCCCGGGACCCGATGGACCCGGCGTTCGACGCCCGCGAGGTCGTCAAAGCCATGCGCCGCAAGCACACCGAGGTCAAACGAGCCTTACTCGACCAGACCCTCGTGTCCGGTATCGGCAACATCTACGCGGACGAAGCCCTCTGGCGCACCAAGCTGCACTGGGCCCGCCCCACCGACAAACTGACGGCCCCCAAAGCCACGGGGCTGCTGCAAGCGGCCACCGACGTGATGAACGAGGCCCTCCAGGTCGGCGGCACCAGCTTCGACGCGCTGTACGTGAACATCAACGGCCAGTCCGGCTACTTCGACCGCTCGCTCGCGGTCTACGGGCAGGAAGGCATGCCGTGCCTGCGCTGCGGCCGGCCGATCCGCCGCGAGGCGTTCATGAACCGCTCGTCCTACTCCTGCCCCCACTGCCAGCCCCGCCCCAGGATCGCATAGACCGGTTTCCTTTGGGGTACTTGAGTTTGGCTGTTGCGCACTACTGCGCATTGCGCGATAGTGTGCCGTGTGGAGATCAGCCAACTGCTCAAGGGCGTGCTCGACCTCGCCGTGCTCGCCGTGCTGCGGGGTGCGGACGGCTACGGCTACGACGTGCTGCGCCGCCTGCGCCAGGCCGGCCTGGAGGAGGTCGGCGACGCCTCGGTGTACGGCACGCTGCGCCGGCTGTACAACGCCGGCCTGCTCACCAGCTACGTGGTCCCCAGCGAGGAGGGACCGCACCGCACGTACTACGGCCTCAACGAATCCGGCCGGCAGCGCCTCGCCGAGTCCGGCAAGACCTGGCGGGCCTTCGCCGACACGATGGATCGACTTCTAGGAGCGGCAGCATGATCACCGGGACGGAGACCGCGGTCGCCAAGTACCTGGCGCACGTCCGGGCCGAGCTGGCCGACCTGCCGGCCGCCGAGGTCGAGGAGATCGTCGAGGACATCGAGGCGCACCTGAACGAGGTGGCCGCCGAGCTGGGCGAGGACGTCACGGTGGCGGCGCTGACCGCCCGCCTCGGCCCGCCCGGGCAGTACGCGAGCGAGCTGCGCGCCGCGGCCGGCTTCGGGCCGCAGGAGGCGCCCGCCGTGCCGCGTCCGGTACAGCGCCGGATCGCGCTGCTGGTCCAGGTCGCGGGGGTGCTCACGGCGCTGCTGCTCGGCCTGTTCCTGGACAAGGTCAACGGGGCCAACCCGCCGCTGGTGCTCGCCGGGCTCACGACCCTGCTGCTGGCGGCACTCGTCCTCGGCCGGGCGCAGCCGGACACGGTCGACCTGCCCGAGTCGGTGGCCGTCCGGCGGATCGCGGGCGAACTGGCCGACGCGCTGCCGGCGGCCGTCGCCGGCTTCCTGCGGGCGCTGCGCCCGGCATGGTGGCTGATCCGGGTGGCCGTGCTGATCATCGGGCTGGTCGTGGTGCTGCGGACCGGCAAGGGCGTGTGGCTGCCGGTGCCGATCGCGCTGCTCATCCTGGTGTGGTTCGGCCTGCGTCCCGAGCCCAACCGGCCGTGGCGGTGGGTGGTGGCCGTGGCCAACGCGTTCGCCGTCGGGGTCGCGGTCGCGCTCGCACTGAGCCTGTGGACGAACCTGGCCAGCCGGGAGGACCCGCAGCCGGTGTACTACCAGCCCTACTCGGACGGCATCTCGCACGACGGCCAGCCGGTGCGCAACATCTACGTGTTCGACAAGGACGGCAAGTTCGTGCCGCAGGCCCACCTGTACGACGAGCAGGGCCGGCCGCTCACTTCGGTGTTCCTCGGCTGCCAGGTCGGGGGGCCGAGGAACACCTACCCCCTGCCGGAGCTCCAGGCCTCCACCGTCGGGAACTGCGCCGAAGCCATCCCCACCCCGCCGTTCACCGTGGTCATCCCCAAGTAGCCGGGATCACGCGCGGTTCGCCTGGCGCGCGGTCGCGGCACGCGCAGACTGTGTGGTGTGACGAAGGTGCTGGTGGTCGACGACGAACCGCAGATCGTGCGGGCGCTCCGGATCAACCTCGTGGCCAGGGGGTACGAGGTGGTGACGGCGCACGACGGGGCGGCGGCGCTGCGGGCGGCCGCGGAGGTGCGGCCGGACGTGGTGGTGCTCGACCTCGGGCTGCCGGACCTGGACGGCACCACGGTGATCGAGGGGCTGCGCGGCTGGACCACGGTCCCGATCGTGGTCCTGTCCGCGCGCACCGACTCCGGCGACAAGGTGCAGGCCCTCGACGCCGGCGCGGACGACTACGTGACCAAGCCGTTCGGCATGGACGAGCTGCTGGCCCGGCTGCGGGCGGCCGTGCGCAGGGCGTCGGCGACGGTGCCGGACGGTGAGGCCGCGGTGGTGGAGACGGCGTCGTTCACGGTGGACCTGGCGGCCAAGAAGGTGCTCCGGGACGGGGTCGAGGTGCACCTCACGCCCACCGAGTGGGGGGTGCTGGAGTTGCTCGTGCGTAACCGGGGGAAGTTGGTCGGGCAGAAGCAGCTGCTCCGTGAGGTGTGGGGGCCGGCGTACGGCTCGGAGACCCACTACCTCCGGGTGTATCTGGCTCAGCTGCGCCGAAAGCTCGAGCCGCAGCCGTCCCGGCCGCGGCACCTGGTGACCGAGGCCGGCATGGGCTACCGGTTCGAGGCATGATCGACAGGCCCTGGCGCGGCGATTACTCTGCGTATGGAAAACAGTGTGTCGATCACATTACCGCTGGCAGTGGCCCCGGGCGTGGTTACGAAATGACATTATCGGTAGCCCATTTGTTGGTCACCCACGTGGGTGAGTAAGCTACGCCGCCAGACCTGAGTTGTGACTGTCTGTTGGTCCTGGAGGTGTCCCTGGTGGCATACGTAGCTGCGTCCGGTGGCTCGTTGCCCGGTCGTCGCCCGGTTCATGTGGCGGACCTGCTCTCTCGGGAGGGGCACCCGCTCGCCGCGCGGGTCACCTCGGCGAGCGGCAGCGG
>CBIMJO010001169.1:0-3916 GCA_966244135.1 uncultured Actinocrispum sp.
CGGATGGTCTCCAGCAGCTGGTACCTCGCAACGCCACCGCGGGTCTCCGCCACGACCAGGGACTTGTCCACCAGCCGGCCGAGACCGCCGAGCACATCGCCCGCGCACACGGCCCGCGCGGCCTCCAGATCGAACCCGCCGGGGAACACCGCGAGGCGGCGGAACACCGCCCGGTCCGGCTCGTCGAGCAGGTCGTGGCTCCAGGCGATGGACGCCGCCAGGGTCTGCTGGCGGGCGGCGACTCCGCGGGGGCTGCGGACGAGCAGGCCGAACCGGTCGTCCAGGCCGTGCTCGATCTGCTGCGGGGTGAGCGTCCGCAGCCACGCGGCCGCCAGCTCGATGGCGAGCGGAATCCCGTCCAGCCGCGAGCACATCACCCGCGCGGCGGACTCACCCGCCTGGTCCAGGTCGAACGCCTGCCGGACCTGCCGGCCCCGCTCGACGAACAGCCGCAAGGCCTCGCTCGCGGCCAACGGCGGCACCCGCCAGACAGCCTCGCCCGGGACCGCGAGCGGCTCGCGGCTGGTGGCCAGCACCGAGACCTGAGGGCACGACCGCAGCAGCGCGACGGCCAGCTCGGCGGCGCCGTCGATCACGTGCTCGCAGTTGTCCAGGCAGATCAGGGTCTTCCGGTCACGCAGCTGCGCCACCATTGACGGCACCGGACCCTGCACGGGTTCGACGAGCACCCCGAGCGCCGCCGCGACCAGCCCGGTGACCTGCGCGTGGTCGGTGACGGCGGCCAGCTCGACCCACCAGACACCGCCTGGCCGGCGCGCGACCTCGGCGGCGGCGACCTGCGCGGCGAGCCTCGTCTTGCCGACACCGCCGGGCCCGGTCAGCGTCACCAGCCGCGCGTCGTCCAGCGACGCCCGCACTGCGGCGAGCTCGGTCTGCCTGCCCACGAAGCTGGTCAGCTCGGCGGGCAGGTTGTTCGGCGCATCGGTGGTCATCGCGGGCCAAGTCTGCCATCGGCCACCCGCCGGGCCCGCCCTCGGCCACCTGACCGATGTTCTGGCCCGCCCCGGACAGCAGGCTTGCTACCAGCACGAACGACCACCAAAGGAGCCCACGATGGGAAACGTCGTCGCCAACATGTCCATGTCCCTCGACGGCTACGTCGCCGGTCCGAACGACGAGGTTGACCACGTCTTCGCCTGGTACGGCGCCGGGCCGGTCGAGATCGAGACCGAGAACCCCGATATCACCGTCAACGTCTCCGAGGAGAGCGCCGAGGTGTTCCAGCCGGGCGCGCTGAGCGCCCTGATCTGCGGGCGCAGGCTGTTCGAGCTGACCAACGCCTGGGGCGGGAAGCACCCGATGGGCGCGCACGTCTTCGTCGTGACCCACACGGTGCCGGACGGCTGGCCGCGCGAGGGCGCGCCGTTCACCTTCGTCACGGACGGCGTGGAGAGCGCGGTGCGGCAGGCCAAGGAGCTGGCCGGGGATGGCGACGTCGCCATCGCCACGCCGACCATCACCCAGCAGTGCCTCGAGCTGGGCCTGATCGACGTGATCGCGGTGGATCTGGTGCCGGTGGTGCTGGGCGAGGGCATCCCGTTGTTCGCCGGCCTGAAGAAGATCCCGGTCGAGCTGGACACGCCGTCGGTCGTCGAGGCCAAGGGCGTGACCCACCTTCGCTACCAGGTCCGCCGCTGACCGGTCCGACACGGAAAGGCCCGGATCATGTCCACAATGGAGCCGCTGACGGTGTCGGCGGGCAACCCGCGTTACTTCACGCCGCTTTCGGGTGGGCGGGCGGTGTATCTCACGGGTTCGCACATCTGGAACAACTTCCACGACGGTATGGCGGCCGCCGGGGCCCCGCCGAAGAACCTGGACTACCGCGACTACCTGGATTTCCTCGCCGCGCGCGGGCACAACTTCGTCCGGCTGTGGCGCTGGGAGCACTTCCGCTCGCAGGCCGCGGGCGGTGCGTTCGAGCTGAACATGACCCCGCAGCCGTGGCAGCGGGACGACACCGGGAAGTTCGACCTCTCCCGGTTCGCCCCGGCGTACTTCCGGCGGCTGCGCGAGCGGGTCGAGGCCGCCGGGGAACGCGGCATGTATGTGGCGGTAATGCTGTTCGACGGCTGGGCACTGCATCTGAGCCCGGCGCCGGACAACGTCGAGGGCCATCCGTTCCATGCGGCCAACAACATCAACGGCGTCGGGATCACCTCGATCCTCGACCATCAGGTCCTGCCGCTCGACCCGGCCGTGCAGGCGCTGCAGGAGGCGTACCTGCGGCAGGTCGTCGACACCGTGCACGATCTGCCCAACGTGCTCTACGAGGTCGCCAACGAATCCTGTGGAGGCGGCGCTGCCGACGCGGAAATGGCCGCGGTGCTTGGTGTCCCGCCGGATACGGATTGGGGCGACTCGACCGGCTGGCAGTACTGGGTGATCGAGTTCGTCAAGGAGTACGAGCGGCAGCAGGGATTCCAGCCGCGGCCGGTCGGCATGACCATGCAGTTCCCGGTACCCGACCAGGCCCGGGTGAACGCGCCGCTGTTCGACGGGCCCGCCGACTGGATCTCGCCCGGCTTCGACGACGATCTGTTCCGCGATGGCGCACCGGTGTCGCGATGGTGGCTGGACCCACCGCCCGCCGACGGCCGGAAGGTCCTGATCACCGACACCGACCACGTCGCCCCCGGGAACGGTGACCCCTTGTGGGTCTGGAAGGCGTTCCTGCGCGGCCACAACCCGATCCTGATGGACTACGGCCTCATCGACGGCACCGATCCGGCCGTTGAACCATCGCCGGGCGCGCCGCCGTTCGCCGCGTTCGAACCGGCCCGGTACGCGATGGGCGACACCCGGCGGTACGCGGAGACGATCGACCTCCTCGGCATGGCGCCCCGCGGCGAACTCAGCTCCACCGGCTACGCGCTGGCCGACCCGGGCGCGGAGTACCTCATCCTGCAACCCACCGGTGAAACGTTCACCGCGACTGTGGCGAGCGGCACGTACGCGGTCGGCTGGCACGACATCACGTCGCGGTCGGACCGGGCCGGTGACCAGCTGACCGTGCCCAACGAGGAGCCGACCACCTTCACGATCCCGCCTTCGATCGCCGGGCCTGCTGTGCTGCACCTGAAGCGCATCGCGTAATGCCCGCAGTGTGGACAGTGGCCAGCCACCGTTGAACAATCCACGGCGGGGCCGACCTGCGGTCCCGTGAGGGATACCTGTCTACAGTGTCCGGACACAATGGACTCACCGGCCAGCTGCCTTCAACGCGGATGGGCGACGCTGGTCACCGGTGGCGCCGATGGGACGATCCGGCTGTGGGAGACCGATCCAGTCGCGTTCCTCCGCGAGGACGGATGGCTTTTCGCGCCACCGGACCGCGTGTGTTTCCCGCCCATCCGTGCCCGCCGGGATAAGGTGGACGCCCGCGTCTGGCAGTGGAGGTCCGGTGGCACACGCTCAACCACACGACATGTCCGAACTGGGTTTCCAGCGGCAGCGACCGGTCCGCTGGCTGATGCCGGCGGTCCTGGTCAACACCGGCATCAAGTCCATGCTGGCGGGCATCTTCGGGTCCTATGCGGACAAACGGGAGCTGCAGCGCGGCCTGCCGTCGCCGGTGCACTCGTGCGACGGGGACGAGCTCTGGTTCGACTTCGTGGCCGACCTCGGCGACGGCTTCGACGCCACCTTCTCGGTCGCGTCCCTGCTCGCCGCGCCCGAGCTGGACCTGGACGGGACCGCGCTGCCCCGCGGCCGGATGCTGATCATGGGCGGCGACGAGGTCTACCCGGCTGCCTCCGCCGAGGCGTACGAGGACCGCACGAAAGGGCCGTACCGGGCGGCGTTACCCGCGGCGGACGACCACCCGCGGCTGTTCGCCCTGCCCGGCAACCACGACTGGTACGACGGGCTGACGTCGTTCCTCCGGACCTTCGCC
>CBIMJO010001170.1:0-3915 GCA_966244135.1 uncultured Actinocrispum sp.
TGCTCGCCATCGGGACCGAGTTGGCGCCCGCGGACCTGTGGAACGGGCCGCTGCGGTTCGGTGGCCCGCTGATCACCGTCAACCTCGATCCGGCACAAGCGCTCGACGCCGACATCGCGCTCGTCGGCGACGCCGCTGCCACAGTCGGCTTGCTTCCCGCTGCGGCCGGGGATCCTGCGCGGGCTGCTTTGTGGCGTTCCCGGATTGCTAGCGAGGCCGCCGCGCTCGGCGCTCCTTGGGAACCGCTGACCTCGGCTTTGGCGGTCACGTTGGGGCGGGACGGAATTCTCGCCGGTGACAGCACGATGGCTTGCTACTACGGCACAATCTCAACGTTGCCGCGGTATGGTCCCGGCACTTTCCTGTATCCCACCGGGCTCGGCACGCTCGGCTACGGTCTCCCGGCCGCCATCGGAGCGAAGATCGCCCGCCCCGATGTCCGGGTCGCCGCGCTGCACGGGGACGGCGGCTTCATGTTCACCGCGCCCGAACTGGCCGCCGCCGCGGCCCTCGGTCTGCCGCTCGCGGTGATCGTCGTCGACAACGGCGGCTACGGTGAGATCAAGCAGGAAATGCTGGCCCGCAACGACACTCTCAAAGCCGTCGACCTTCCCGCTCCCGATTTCGCTGCCCTGGCTCAATCCTTGGGCTGTCACGGCGTTACCGATCCGCCTGACCTTCCGGCTGCCCTGCAAAAGGCCTTCACCGCAACGCGTCCGACCGTCATCCACCTCCACGGACGCTAGCCGCGCAGCGAGTCGATGTAGGCGAGGCAGGTCGTCTTCATCCGGGTCACGGTCATGTTCTGGGAGGACAGCAGGACCTGGAAGGCCATTCCGTCGATCATGGCGATCAGGGTGTTGGCGTACAGGACGTCGTCGCCGGGGCGGAGGTGGCCGGTGGCCTGACCGTCGCGGATGATGCCCGCGACGAGGCGCCGCCACTCGCCGTACATGCGCTCGTTGAGGTCCTGCAGCTGCGGTTCACGGATGCCTTCGGCCCACAAGGCCGCCCAGACCTTCCACGCCTCGATGGTCTCCGCGTCCTGCGGGAGGTAGGACTCGACCACGTATCTGAGGCGCGTCACGGGATCGTCGGGGGAGTCGAGGATCCAGCGGCGGCGTTCGAGCGACCGGCTGAAGTTGTACTCGAACGCCGCGTGGACGAGTTCCCGCTTGCTGTCGAAGTAGTAGTGCACCGTCCCGCCGCTCACACCGGCCACCTGCGCCACATCGGACACGCGCAGGTTCATGTACCCCTGGGCGGCGATGACCAGGCAGGTCGCGCGGAGGATCTGGTCCTTGCGTTCGGCTTCGACGCTGGGGCGGGGCATGGTCACACCGTAGCCGGGCCGAACCGCGCGGCGATGACCTCGGTGGCCTCGGCGGCGAGTTCCGCGGCGGCGACGCGGGGGCTGACCCGGCCGGCCCGGTCGAGGACACGGGCGACCAGCGACCGCATGCTGGACCGCACCTTGGCGAAAGCCTCGTCGGCAGAGGCCGAGACGTCCCCGAACAGCGTCCACCACCACCAGGAGTTCGTGGCGGAGTTGGCGACCACATCGGGAATGATCAGCACACCCCGGTCGAGCAACGCGGGCTCCGCGGCTGCCGTGACGGGCATGTTGGCGGCCTCGACGATCAACCGTGCCCGCACCAAAGAAGCGTCGTCGATCGCGTACGACACCGCGGCGGGGATCAGCACCGACGCCGGTACTTCCAGCCAGGAGGACAGCGGCAGCTCGTCATCCGACGGACGCAGCTCGGCCCGGTCGATCATCCCGAACGAGTCGCGCGTCAGCAGCAGCCGTTCCACGTCAAGCCCGGCGGGGTTCGCGACAACCCCGGCGGCATCGGCGATCCCGACCACGGGAACTCCGGCCTGTGCCAAGAACCGGGCCGTGGCGCCACCCATGGAACCGAACCCCTGCACGAAAGCAGTCGGCTCGGTCAGCTCAAGCCGTTCAATGCCAACCAAAGCCGCTTCGGCGACCCCGCACCCGCCGACCAGCGAGTCCAGCCCTACACCGTCCACAGTGACCGCGAACGCGTCTTTGAGTCGTTGCCGTGCCTTGACTTCGTCGTCCAGCAACGGGTATACGGCCTGGATCGACGACTCCATCCCCAGCGTGGACAACACGGAGTCGATCGTCGCCTGGCGCAGTCCCAGGTCCTCGCCCATGGTCCAGAATCGCTCGATGTACGGGCGCATCGCGATCAGGTACCGCCGCAACACATCGACCGCGTCGGGGGACCGCGGGTCTCACGAGATCCCGCACTTGGCGCCGCCGAGGGGGATGTACCGGCTGGCGGGGTCGTAGTTCAGCGCCTCCTTGGCGGTCATCCCGGCGGCGAGACCGGCGACCTCCGCCAGCGTGCAGCCGTCGCGCATGCGCAGGCCGCCGCTGGACACGCCTCGCACCAGCCGGTCGATGACCAGATACCCAGGCCGCCCGGTCACCGGATCGTGCCAGATGACCTGCAGATACGGGTTAAATTGATTGGTCACTCAATCAGTATCCGACGATGTCAAGCGCTGAAGGCGCTTGACACATGCGGTGATGGGCGCCACCTTCTAATAACTGACTGATGGGCCAGTTATGGAGGCGGGATGGACGCCCTGGGATCCGGGTGGGACACGCAGCGGTCGCGGTTACGCCGATCGCTGCGCCGCGTCGACGTCGTGTTCTTCCTGCTGTGCACGCTGGTGGGCCTGGACACGATCGGCAGCGTCGCGGCCAAGGGCCCGGAGGGCCTGACATGGATGATCGTCCTGGCTGTCGTGTTCTTCCTGCCCTACGGCATGCTCGTCGCCGAGCTCGGCACCACGTTCCCGGTCGAGGGCGGCCCCTATGTGTGGACCAAGCTGGCGTTCGGCCGCGCCGTGGCCGGGGTCAACCAGGTGCTGTACTGGCTGACCAACCCGGTCTGGGTCGGCGGCAGCCTCACGATCATCGCGGTGACCACCTTCAAGGCGTTCTTCGTGGACCTCGGCGAGACCGGCACCTATGTCGCCGGTCTCGTGTTCATCTGGGCCGGCGTGCTCGCGGTCGCGGCCTCGCTCAAGGTCGGCAAGTGGATCCCGACCGCGGGTGCGCTCGCCCGGGTCGTGCTGCTCGGGTTCTTCACCATCTCGGTGGTCGTCTACGGGTTCCGGCACGGCGTGCAGCCGCTCGGCGGCATGTCCCCGACCTACACCGGGTTCATCGCGCTGGTGCCGTTCGTGATCTTCAACTACGTCGGCTTCGAGCTGCCGACCGCGGCCACCGAGGAGATGGCCGACCCGCAGCGGACCGTGCCGTTCGCGATCCTGCGCTCCGGCATCGCGTCCGTGCTGCTCTACGGCGGCCCGATCCTGGGCATCCTGCTGGTCGTGCCCGCCGACCGGCTCAGCGGCCTGTCCGGGTTCATCGACGCCTGCAAGACCGTGCTGACGGTCTACGGCGGCGAGATTAGTGCCGACGGCACGGTGACGCTGACCGGCGCGGGAGCGGCTTTCGGCACGATCTGCGCGGCCGGGCTGATCATCGGCCTGCTCACCAGCGGTGTCAGCTGGGCGATCGGCGCGCACCGGGCCCAGGCGGTGGCCTGCGCGGATGGCGCCGGGCCGCGCTGGCTCGGCGAGATCTCGGCCAGGCGCGGCACGCCGATCCGGGTGAACGTGCTGTCCGGGGTGCTGGCGTCGATCACGATGGTCCTCGCGCTGAACCTCACCGGCGGGTCCGCGGAGAAGTACTTCGCTGCGGGGCTCGGGCTGACCATCTCGATGACGTTCGTGACCTACGTGGTCACGTTCCCGTCGTTGCTGGTGCTGCGCAAGAAGATGCCGGACGTCGAGCGGCCGTTCCGCGTGCCCGGCGGCTGGGGCACGGCCACCGTCGTCACTCTGCTGCCGACGATCCTGGTCGCGTTCACG
>CBIMJO010001171.1:0-3915 GCA_966244135.1 uncultured Actinocrispum sp.
ATCTGGAAGGATTCCTCGTCGATCGGGGCGATCGAGTGAAGCGAGCGGCGCTGACCGCGGCGACCCGGGCCGGTGACCGGCGTGGGCAGGCTTACGCGCGCCTTGGTCTCGGGCGTGCCCTTCGGTGGCTGGATGATCTGCCCGGCGCCGCCGCCGAGACAGCGGCCGCGTGGCAGGACTTCGAGCACCTCGACGACCCGGCCGGGCTCGGGCAGGCGGACAACGAACTGGGCATCCTGGCCAGCAGCCGGGACGACCACAGCGAGGCGCTCCGCCACTACGAGCACTCACTGGAGTGCTTCCGCCGCGCGGGCAATCGCAACGGCCAGGCCTACGCGCTGAACAACATCGGCTGGTGCCACTGCCTGCTCGGCCGGCCGGAGCTGGCGCCCGCTCACTGTGCGGACGCGCTGGAGCTGTTCCAGGTCGCTGGGGATCACCCCGGTCAGGCCGCGGCCCTCGACAGTCTCGGCTACGCCTACCAGCTGATGGGCGAGTACGACCTGGCCATCGGCCACTACACCCGTGCGATCGAGCTGTACCAAGGGTTCGGCAACCTCTACCACAAGGCAGAGACCCTCACCCGCCTCGGCGACACACATCTGGCCGCGGGCGATCCGGCGCTGGCGCGGGAGGCGTGGACGAAGTCGCTGCGGTTGCTCACCGAACTCGGCCACCCCGACGCCGACGAGGTCAGCGACCGGCTGCACCGCCACGGATAGCCGCTGGAATTTCCGTTCCAGCGGCACGCCAGCGGCACCGGGCAGAGTGTGCGGACCACCGAACCAAGGCACAGAGGGGGAAACAGCCATGGGCAAGATCGCTGCCCGCGTCGCGGTAACGGCCTTCGCCGCGTCCGCGTTCTCCATCGCGCTGGGCCAGCCGGCACCGCACCAGCCGCCGGAGCCCGGTTTCGTCGCGTCGGACGGCACTGTCCTCGCGGCGCGCGACTACGTCTCGCCGTTGGGAGTCGTGACGTGCCCGCCGCCCACCAAAACGTCGGCCGCGACCGACCCGCCTGGCACCAACTGCTGACACCAAAGGAGATCGCGCATCATGAACACCACAAGCGCCCGCCGGGCGATCATCGGTCTCACGGCCATCACCGCGCTGATGCTCGGCGGAGCCGTGACGGCCAGTGCCCGCACAGCCGTCGACTACATCGGCAACGGGGCATCACCGAGCTTCGACCAGGCGCTCAGCAAGGCCGAGGACGACGCCTGGTTCAAAGCCTCACTCGGAAACGGCGTCGGCTGCTTCGAGCCCGACGACTCACCAGTCATCCGCGGGCACTATGCCGTGACGGTCACCGTCCGCTGCTTCGTCTGATCAGTCTGATCAGTCTGATCAGTCCACGTCGAACGTGGCTCCGATACCCATCCCGGTGATCCACTCGGGGACCGGTTCGTAGCTGGTCCACACCAGCGGCCGGGCCGCGGCCGCCTGGCCGATCAGCCAGGTACGGATCTCGTGCCCGCCGCTGCCGGCCTGCTCCTCGAGGCCGTCGTCGCCCAGCGCGGTCACCGGGGCGAGGTCGGGCGCGGACAGCTGTTTGAGGAACCAGCCGTCCCACACGGCGTTGACCCGCCCATTGGGGTCGCCGCCCATGGCCCGCACCCGCGGTTCGCGGGCGGCGGCGAACGCCCGCACGTCCTTGCGGCCGTGGATCACCGCCGTGCGCCGGTCGCCCGGCACCGACGGGTCCCGGGGATCGTTGGAGGGCAGCCAATGCGACAGCCCTCCGCTCGCGATCAGGAGTACCCGCCCGAGGTATGTGGACGAGCGGATCGCGTCGCCGAGCGACCGTCCCATTTGGACACAACGGTCCATGCTGGGCAGCGGGGGAGCGGCGGTGTTGACCACCAGCGGCACGAGCGGGATGTCGGTGCCCGCGCAGACCATCTCGTAGCTCTGGACGACACCGTGATCCACGGTGAGCGAGTACGACAGCGACACGTCGAACCCCGCGCCCGCCAGGCCGTCGCGAATGGACCACGCCAGCGGCCCGGCCACCGGCAGCGGCCCGGCGCGGCTGCCGAAGTCGCCGAACCCGGTCGCCTCCTCCACCCCGAGCACGAACGGCGGCATCACGTCGTAGAAGTTGGCGTGGAAGTGGTCCGGCCCGATCACCACGACCGCGTCGGGTGCGAGCCGCGCGACCGCCCGCGCCACTCTCGCGGTATCGGCGAGGAACCGCCCGCCGGGCTCGGTGGGGCCGGACGGGGGTAACAGAGTCGCGAAGGGGGAGTGGGACATCGCGACAAGACCGATGATGTCGGTCATGATGGGTCTTTCTCCAGTACCAGGAAATCGTGGTGGACGCTGAGGTATTCCGCGCGTTTCTCCCACTGTGGCCAGTGACCGGCGTCGGCGATCACGTGCAGGCGCGCGTCCGGCAACCAGCCCAGCAGCATGTCGGCCTCGTCGAGCCCGCCCGTCGGGTCGTGTTCGGTCCACAGCAGCAACGTCGGTGCGACGATCTTGGCGACCCACCCCGGAGCCCACGCGAAGTCCTTGCGCACGACGGGGTCCTGCAGTACGAGGGTGTTCGTGATGGCCTGCACGAAGCCCGGCCGGCTGTAGACCGCGCGGCGCAGGTTCACCAGCTCGTCGGTCACCATTTCCTTGTGGTGGAACAGGAACTCGATGCGGCGGCGCACCGACAGGTCACTGGGGTTGAGCACCGCGGCCATCGTGCTCTCCTTCAGCCGGACCATCACCTCCGGTTTGTTCGCGATGTTGCCGGGGGTGTTGAGCACCAGCCGCTGCACGCGATCCGGGTGATGCGCGGCCATCCACGCCGCCACCCAGCCGCCGAGCGACTCGCCGGACAGGTGCGCGCTCTCGATGCCGAGCACGTCCATCAGCCCGCACAGGTGCTCGGTGAGCACGTCGATCGTGTACGGCTTGTCCGGCAGATCCGACCAGCCGTGGCCGACCATGTCGTAGGCGGTCACCCGGAAGTCCGTGGCCAGCCCGGCGATGTCGCGGGCGTAGGCCTCCAGGTGGCCACCGGTGCCGTGCAACAGCACCAGGTCCGGCCCGGACCCGGCCCGCAGCACGCGGGTCCGGACGCCGTTGACGTCCACATGGGACAGTTCGTGGTCCACATCGGCCAGCTCGCCCCAGATGCTGATGTGCTCCGGCAGCGCGGTCATGAGGTCTCCTCCTTGAACATGGCCCGCGCCTGCTCGACGGTCACCAGGCCGGCGCTCTGCCGCCGCCCCACGCCCAGCAGGCCGAGCAGCCGCGAGTTCTCGATGGTCAGGAACTCGACCGGGTGCTCGGCCGAGTCGTTGTAGTGCCGGTGCCAGGTCCACGGCGGCGTGTAGACGAAGTCGCCGGCCGACCACGACTCGGTCTCGTCCTCGACCTCGCTGTGCCCGTCGCCGGAGATGACGAAGTGGACCGTCTCGTGGTGGTGGCGCTGCATGTCGGAGCTCTGCCCGGGCGGGATGGTCTGGCGGAAGATCTCGAACGTCGCCGTCGGCAGCTTCCCGGCGATGGACAGCGTGGTCGGGTTGTGCACCTGGTCGGCGGGCAGCCGCTCCAGCTCCGCGGCGTGCACGACGATCGGGCGCGCGGTGCTCGGCCGCACGGTGTCCGATATCGCGCCGAGGAACTCGGCCATGTCGAAACCCGGTCCGGACTGGGCCATCAGATCGTCTCCGTCCTGCCGCCGTCGACCGTGAGCACGGTCCCGTTCAGATAGCTCGCCGCGGGCGAGGCGAGAAACGCCACCGCGGCACCGATCTCCTCCGGCCACCCGGCCCGCGCGGCGGGGATCCCGGCCGCGTCCGCGTCCGCCACCGCGGCCAGGCTCGTCCCGGACGCCTGAGCCCGGCTCGCCAGCACCTCATGGCGCCGGTCGGTCGCGGTGGCCATGTCCGATTGCGAACGCCGCATACGCCCTCG
>CBIMJO010001172.1:0-3914 GCA_966244135.1 uncultured Actinocrispum sp.
AACCAGCTCGGCGGACACTTCGCCGACCGCTCCATCGACCGCACCCTGCTCGTCCGTCTGCTCAACGCGGGACAGCAGGGTGATCCCCAGGCCCTCGACCTCCTGGTCGACCTGGCCACCGGCCAGCTGGACCTGACCGCGCAACGGGCCGCCCGGCCGGACGCTGCGGTCCAGCAATGTGGCGTCGACCTTGGCCCCACCCTGGCCGAAGCTGGCCAGCACCTTCTGGAACATGCGCCGCATCCTGCCAGGCGACCGTGGGATTCGGGCGGCTTTGATGCATCATTGGTGCCGTGAGTACGTCCACCCAGACTCTGCCTGACGTAGACACCAGGGACTCGACCGGCGACGACACGCCGAAGATGTTCCACTACGTCCGGAAGGACAAGATCGCCGAGAGCGCCGTGATGGGCAACTTCGTTGTCGCCCTGTGCGGTGAGGTGTTCCCGGTGACCCGTGCGCCCAAACCGGGCTCCCCGGTCTGCCCGGAGTGCGAGCGGATCTTCAAGAACCTTCCTCCCCCCGGCAACTGACCGACTCGACCGATCGTTCGACGCTTGTGTGGAGAGGCGCCCAGCCTCTCCACACAGCACGGACGGCTTCGCGTTCAGCACGGAAATCCGCGTTGACCTGCGGACGAGCGCGTTGGTGCGGCGAGTTCGGCGTGGGAGCGCAGCACAGCTTCCGCCGAGCCGAATCGCGCTGCAGCCGATCGCCCTGGCTGTTTCGGCGTTTCCGTGACCGCTGCCTTCGTACCCCAGCGGGTTGTTCGGATCTGCACCGGAATTGTCCCTGACCTGGTGAGACTTGGATGGGGCAAGCGACGTTCGCTGGCGCGGTGCTGTGTCGGGGGGTCGAGAAGGCTGGAGGTGGGCAGCCGCTCCGGATTCGGCGCGTACTTGGGTGGGCCGACCTAGCTTTCGACCCGGCCTGGCGCCGGGCTTCCGCCTTTTCGGGGTTCGCCCGGAATGACCTCTGGCCGTGGCGATGCGTGCGGCTGGTTGGCGGCGCCGGGTTCGGACGCGGTCACGTCGGCAGTCAGATCCGAGTCTCCTGCGGTCGGCGCACCCTTGTTCGTCCGGATCTGCTCGGCGACGCGTTCCATCTCCAGGCGGCGCCAGCGGCGGCGCTGCCGGCGGGTCATCCGGGCCGGCCATATCTCCTGGATCGCGGCGTTGAAGTGCGCGCCGAGGACGACCGCGAAGCCGATGAAGAACGTGAACAGCAGCAGGGCGATCGGAGTCGCGAGCGCGCCGTACGTGTAGCCCGTCGTCGTGATCCACGAGATGTACAGGCGCAGCAGACTGCTCGCGAGCATGAACACGACGACCGCCAGCACCGCGCCCGGGACGCCGCGGTGCCAAGGCAGTTTGCGGGGGAGCGCGAGCTTGTACAACGTCGTCACCGCGAGCAGCGCCAGGACGCCCAGCGTCGGGTAGTAGAGCAGGTTCACGTACATCGTGACCTGGCCGCGCCACGATCCCGGGAAGAAGTTCGGCAGGATGTCCGGGCCGAGCGCGAGCAGCGGCAGGCCGATGATCAGGCCGATCAGGCTGACGACGTACAACAGCAGCGCGAAGATCCGCTGCCAGACCGGATTCCGCACGCTGTACTGGTCGTGAGCGGAAGTGATGGCGTCCACGAACGAGGACATCGCCGACGAACCCGCCCACAGCGAGATCAGGAACCCGATCGACACGACCTCACCGCGTCCGGTGCGCAGGATGTCGTTCACGGTCGGCGAGATGATGTCCTTGACCACGTTGTCGCTGAAGATCGTGTGCGAGAAGCTGACGATCCGGTCGTGGACGGCGTCCAGGATCGCCGCGCCGAACCAGCCCGACACGTACCCAAGACTGCCCAGCAGTCCGAGCAGCAGCGGCGGCAGCGACAGGGTCTGCCAGAACGCCGCCTCGGCCGCCTCGGAGAAGATGCTGCCATCCCACGCTTTCTGCAGCGTGCGGGTGACGAGCCGCCTGGGTCGGCGGCGCGCTTGTGGTCCGTCAGCGGCGGGATGCTGGTCGCTCATATCACCGCCAAGCATGGTCCATCCGACGTGATATGGCTGACTCGACCCGCCCGGGCAACGCCATCGGCGCCGCGCGCCGCCGCCGCGGAAGGTAGGCTGCAGAGCGCCCTCACCGAGTGGATCCGCATCCAGCGGGCACACACCATGAGGGCATTCGTGTGCGAAAGGAGCCGAGAGTTTCGTGGTAGCGCCCGACTACGCACCCCCGGCTCAACCATCTCCCAGTCCCAGCCAGCGGCCCTTGCGCGCGTGGCAGCGCCGGGCCATCACGAAGTACCTCGCGTCCGCGCCGAAGGACTTCCTGGCGGTGGCGACCCCGGGAGCCGGGAAAACGGTGTTCGGTCTCCGGCTGGCGGCCGAACTGCTGGCCGACCGCACGGTCGAGGCGATCACCATCGTGACCCCGACCGAACACCTCAAGCACCAATGGGCGGGCTCGGCGAACTCGTTCGGAATCCCGATCGACCCCGAGTTCCGCAACACCACTGGGTCGACCTCGAAGGACTACCGCGGCGTCGCCGTGACGTACGCGCAGGTCGCCGCCCACCCGACGCTGCACCGGGTGCGGACGGAGAACCGCAAGACCCTGGTGCTCCTCGACGAGGTCCACCACGGTGGTGACGCCAAGGCGTGGGGTGACTCGATCCGCGAGGCGTTCACCCCAGCCGTGCGGCGGATCATGCTCACCGGTACGCCGTTCCGCAGTGACGACTCGCCGATCCCGTTCGTCAACTACGAGCCCGACGGCGCGCTGCGCGACGGCGTGGTCCGGCCGGTCATCTTCCTGGCGTACTCCGGTGAGGCGTCGTGGCGGACGAGCGCGGGGGAGGAGTTCACCGCGCGGCTGGGTGAGCCGCTGACCCAGGAGCAGACCGCGCGTGCGTGGCGGACCGCCCTGGACCCGTCCGGCGAGTGGATGCCGTCCGTGCTCAGCGCCGCCGACATCCGGCTTCGCCAATTGCGTGAAAACGGTGTGCCGGACGCCGGTGGCCTGGTGATCGCGTCCGACCAGACCAGCGCCCGTGAGTACGCCAAGATCCTGCACAAGGTCTCCGGCGAGGAACCGACCCTGGTCCTGTCCGACGACCCGAAGGCGTCCGGGAATATCGCGAAGTACTCGGAGTCCAACGACCGCTGGCTGGTCGCGGTCCGGATGGTGAGTGAGGGCGTCGACGTCCCGCGGCTCGCCGTCGGTGTGTACGCCACAAGCGCGTCGACCCCGTTGTTCTTTGCTCAGGCCATCGGACGGTTCGTGCGTGCGCGGCGCGCAGGCGAGACCGCGAGCGTGTTCCTGCCGAGTGTGCCGGTTCTGCTCGAACTCGCCAGCCAGATGGAGGCTCAGCGCGACCACGTCCTGGGCAAACCGCACCGGGAGAAGGACGGCTGGGACGACGAGCTGCTCGCGGCGGCCAACCGGACCGAGGACGAACCCGGCGAGGAGGAGAAGGCGTTCACCTCGCTCGGGGCGTCCGCCGAACTCGACCAGGTCATCTACGAGGGGTCCTCGTTCGGTACTGCGGCCGGCGTCGGGTCCGAGGAGGAACAGGAATACCTCGGGCTGCCGGGGCTGCTCGAACCTGAGCAGGTCCGCACGCTGCTGCAGCAACGCCAGGAACGCCAGCTCGCGTCCCGCAGTGCCCGCCGGGCCGAGAAGCAGGAGCGTCCGCAGGCAGAAGCTCGCCCGTTGACGGTTCAGGAGCGGCTCAACGGCCTGCGCAAGGAGCTGAACACGCTGGTGGCGATGTTCCACCACCGCACCGGCAAGCCCCACGGCGTGATTCACGGCGATCTTCGCCGCCAATGCGGAGGCCCGCCGACCGCGATGGCCTCGGCCGAACAGCTCGAGGAACGGATCGCCACCCTCCGATCCTGGTGACCAGCGAAA
>CBIMJO010001173.1:0-3908 GCA_966244135.1 uncultured Actinocrispum sp.
GGCCCCACGCTCGGTGACCCAAGATCGCCGGGCCTCGGCTGACCGGCCGCGATCGCTCCTCCCTGGGCAGGATCCGGCCCCTAGATGACGTTGTTCCTACCCCGGGAGGAGGCGGGCCCACTGATCGCGCGCTTACGGTCGGTGGGTGCGACGTGAATTGCTGGGGCGGTGGGTTGTGCCGATTCGGGCCATCCCGTTGGTGCTCGCGGTCGGGTACATCGTGCTGTTGCATGAGCCGCTCGTGCCCACTGGCGCCGACTGGACGCTCTCGCTGCTGTCGACCTCGGCGATACTGGTGCAGGGACGGTGGCCGCTCGCGGTGACGGTGGGGCAGGCGGTGGTGCTGGCTGGGGCCAATGGGGCGCCGCTGGCTGTTGGGGTGATCAACATGGCCAGCCTGTTCGCGCTGGGGGAGCTGGCGTGGCGGCGGGGTGGGCGGCAGCTTTGGGTTGGTGCGGCGGCGGTTGTGGTGGCCAACCTGTTCCAGATGGTCGATCCGGGCGACCTGGTGCCGGAGCTGTTCCGCACGGTGGTGCTGATCAGCGCTCCCGTCCTGCTCGGCCTGCACCTCCGCTCGGTTCAGGAGATCGCCTGGCAGGCCAAGGAACGCGCCGCGGCCGATGCGCAGGCCGCCCGGGCGGATGAGCGCACGGCGATCGCGCGCGAACTGCACGACCTGGTCGCGCACCACGTGGCCTCGATGGTGCTGCGGATCGGCGTCGCCCGGCACGTGCTCAGCCCCGACCCCAAAGTCACGCAGATCCTCGACGACGTGCACGCATCCGGGACAGCCGCCATGGCCGACCTGCGCACGCTCGTAACGGTTCTCCGCGACCCGGAAGGCGGCACCGAAGCCGTGACAGACCTGCCGAGCGCGCTTCAGGCCGCGGTGGACCGGGTCGAGGCGGCAGGCCCACGCGTGCACACAGAAATCGACCCGGCGATAGCGGATCTCAACGCCGTGCTCCGGCTCGCGGTGCTCCGGGTCGTCCAAGAAGGACTGACGAACGTGCTCAAACACGCCGGGCCACAGGCGAAAGTCGTGCTGGCCATCCGGCGTGACGGTGAAGGGGTGGAAGTCTCCTTGCAGGACAACGGTCCCGGCATGCCCGCGGCGCCCGGTCACGGCCTGATCGGGATGCGCGAACGAGTGGAGCTGGCCGGCGGGAACCTGAGCACCGGCCCCTCGGGTGACGGCTGGCGCGTGCACGCGAGGCTGCCCGCATGATCCGGGTGCTCATCGTGGACGACCAACAGCTCGTGCGGGCCGGTCTGCGGATGCTGTGTGAGTCCACTTCGGACATGACCGTCGTCGGCCAGGCGGACAACGGCCGCGATGCCGTGCGGCTGGCCGAACAGCTCGTGCCCGATGTGGTGCTGATGGACATCCGGATGCCCGGGATGGACGGGATCACCGCGACCAAACGGATTCTGGACATCCGGCCGGTCACCCGGATCCTCGTGCTGACCACGTTCGACGATGACGACCACGTCTACCCCGCGCTCACCGCGGGCGCGTGCGGGTTCCTCGCCAAGGACGTCGCCCCGGCCGACCTGGTCACCGCCGTCCGCCGTGCCGCGACTGGCGAGAGCCCGTTCAGCCCGGCGGTGCTGCGCCGGCTCGTCGACCGCGCGGTGACGACGACCACTCAGCCCGCGCCGCCGGAGCCGGACCTGACCGCGCGCGAACGGGAGGTGCTCACCCTGGTCGGTGCGGGCATGTCAAACGCCCAGATTGGCGAGAACCTGCATGTCGGGATCACAACGGTCAAAACACACGTGGCCAATCTCATGCTGAAGACCAGCTGCGACAACCGGGTCCGGCTGGCGGTCCTCGCCGTGCGGCTGGGCCTGGTCCCGCCCTGATCGAGGGGCAGCCGAACGGCGTAGCGGCCTGCATCATGCGGCAGGGGTATTTCTGGCAGCAGAACCAAGAAATGCTTGAGCCCTTGAGTATGTCGGCGAAGGGGGCGCGAACGATTGCAACAATCGGGTTCTGCCTGCCCGTGGATGGCCCATCCCCGACGACACACGCCCCGCGCCTGTGTCACTATCACGCCATGTCCCCGTCGACAGGCACGATCATCACAGTGGCGCCGACCGGGGCCGAGCACGCCAAGGCCGATGTGCCCAACCTGCCGGTCACGCTGGAAGAACTCGTCAGCACCGCGCAAGACTGCGAGCGCGTGGGCGCGTCCATGATCCATGTGCACATTCGTGGCGCGGAGGCTCAACCAACCCTGGACCTCGCCCGTCTGAAGGACACCGTGGCGGCGCTGCGCGAGCAGACGAACCTGATCGTCCAGCTCTCCACGGGCGGCGCGGTGACCGACCCGGAGTCCGACCGGCTGCGGGTGCTCGACGCGCTGCCGGACTCGGCCTCCTGCACCATGGGCACGGTCAACTTCGGCGACGACGTGTTCCACAACCGCTGGGAGTTCATCGTCGAGCTGCACCAGCGGATGCGGGAGCGGGGCATCGTGCCGGAGTACGAGATCTTCGACCTCGGCCAGCTCGCCTCGCTGCATCGCCTGCTCGACAAGCACGGCCTGCCCGCCGGCGGCCACGTGCATGTCGATCTGGTGATGGGGGTACCTGGCGGCATGCCCGGGGATACGGAGACATTGGTGGCGGCGCTGCGGATGATCCCGCCGGGGGCGACGTTCTCGGCGACCGGGATCGGCCGGACGAGCCTGCCGGTGATGCTGGCGTCGCTGTCCGCGGGCGGGCACCTGCGGGTAGGGATGGAGGACACGATCACATACGCACGTGGTGAGCGTGTGAGAGACAACGCGCAACTGGTGGCCAGGGCGGCCGGCCTGGCCAAGATCTCGCAACGGCCGCCGATGCCGGCGGACGTGGTCCGTGAAGTACTGGGGGTCAAGGGTGAAAAGGGGCTGGCCGATGTGGCGGTCTAGGCGGCGTTGCCGGAGGATGATCCCGTGATCGAAGTCCGACCTGGTGGGCGCCGACGCATCGACCGTGTGCTCGACCCGGACTACATCGAGGGCCTGGACCGGCTCGGCCTGGCCGAGGTGCGGTCCCGGCGGGACGATGCCGCGCAGGAGGAGACCGACCTTTCGTACCTGCGCAGGCTGCTGCACGGGCGGATCGACATCGTGCGCGCCGAGCAGCGGCGCCGGACCGAGGGCGGTTCGGCTTCGGTGGTGGAACAACTGGCGACGATCCTCGCGGACAACGCCGTCGGCCCGGCCACCGGCATGGGCCGCTACCAGACCCTCGAGCCGTCGCGCGCCGAGGCGCACCGGCGGCACGTCGAGGCCCTGGTGTCCGACGCGGACCTCTCGGACGTCAGCGCTCTCCCGGATGAGCGGCTGGAGCTGGCCTTACAGACGTACGCCAAGGAGGAGGCCTCGGTCTCCCAGCGGCGGCGCCAGGTCCAGGTCGTGATGGACCTGCTCAACGCGGAGATCGCCAAGCGCTACCGGGAAGGCCGCGCCTCGGTGGACGAGCTGCTGGCCGCCGAACGGGAACGGGACGAACCCGAGGAGTGACACCGGTCATCGGGATCCTCAGCCCCGGATCGATGGGCAGTGCGATCGGGGCGAGCCTGCGGAGTGGCGGAGTGCGCGCCGTCACCACCGTGGCCGGCCGGAGTGAACGCTCCGCCCGGTTCGCTGCCGATGCCGGTCTTGAGCTTGCCGAGGATGTCGACGCCCTGGTGCGGGCCGCCGACCTGATCCTGTCCGTGGTGCCGCCGTCGTCGGCCCGGCAGGTCGCGCAGGACCTCAGCGCCTCGTTCGCCCGGGTCGGGCGCCGCCCGCTCGTGGCCGACCTCAACGCCACCTCCCCGGCCACCGTCGTGGCGATCGGTTCATCGCTGGAGCTGATCGACGGCGCCATTTCCGGGCCACCACCGCGACCGGATCGCGAGACCTTGATTTACC
>CBIMJO010001174.1:0-3906 GCA_966244135.1 uncultured Actinocrispum sp.
GTTGAGCGGCAACGTCTTTCCCAGGACCCGCGGGTGCGTCCGGCCGATGGCCTCGAACAAGGACAGGTGCGGACCGAACAGGCCTTCCTCGCGGGCGATCGCCATCAGCCGGGGCGTGCGCGGGTCGCCGTCCTTGTGCACGTGGTGCCCCAGCCCGGGCACGAACTGGCCGACGGCTCGCTGTGCCTTGACTGTGTCAAGGGCGATCTGGTCCCAGCCCGCGTCGCCGGCCGGCAATGTGTCCAATGCGGACACTACGCCGTTCAGGAAACGGCCGGTGTCCTCGGTGACGCCGAGGAAGCGTGAACCGCCGCCGAGCAGGCCTGCGGCCAGGGCGCCCTGGATCGAGTCCGGCGCCGACAAGTACGTGAGGCGGGTGACGATGGCGGTGGGGGTGTAGCCGTGGTCGGCGAGCGCCGCCAGCACGGCTTCGAACACCCTGGTCTGACCGGAGGTCGGCCGTCGCTGGGTGGCCAGCCAGTAGGCCAGCTCGCCGAACCCGACCTCGCCCATCACGTCCTTGGCCAGGTCCTGGCCCAGCAACGTGATCGTCTCGCGGTCGGCGGCACCCAGCGCGGTCGGGTACTCAGGCATCATCGTCCTCTCGCGACAGCCAGGCGCGCAGTTCGGCGCCGTGCTCGTCCAGCTCCGGCGGCGGCAGCTTGTAGTCCACACTGGACACCGAGAACCGGATCGGATGCCTCGTGGTCGGCACCGAGCCCACTTCGACGATCGGGTCGAGCCCGAACCGCCGAGCCATCTCGAAACCGCCGTCGATGGTGTTGATCGGTCCACAGGGGACACCCACGGCCACCAGCGCGTCGAACCACTCCTGCGCACTGCGGGTCTTGAGGCGGTCCACCAGGATCGGCCGGAGTTCTTCGCGGTTGGCCGTGCGGTCGGCGTTGCGGGCGAACCGGGGATCCGCCGGGATCTCGGGAATGCCGAGGACCTCGCACAGCCGCTGGAACTGGCGGTCGTTGGCGGCGGCGACGATCAGGTCCTGGTCGCCCGTCGGCAACGGCTCGTACGGGAACACGCTCGGGTGCGCGTTGCCCATCCGGTACGGAACGACGTCACCGGCGACATAGGCGGAACTGTGGTTGACCAGGCCGGTGAGCGCCGAGCTGAGCAGGTTGACCTCGACGTGCTGGCCCTCGCCGGTGGCGTCCCGGTGCCGCAGCGCGGCCAGGATGCCGATCACCGCGTGGTTGCCGGCCATCACGTCGAACACCGAGATCCCGGCCCGGTACGGCGGTCCGTCCGGGTCGCCGGTCAGGCTCATCAGGCCGGAGATCGCCTGCACCATCAGGTCGTAGCCGGGGACGTGGGCGCCCGCGCCGGTGCCGAACCCGCTGATCGACGCGTAGACCAGGCCGTTGTTGCCCGCGCTGACGGTGTCGTAGTCCAGGCCGTACTTCACCAGCCCGCCGGGCTTGAAGTTCTCGATCAGCACGTCCGCGCGGCGGGCCAGCGCCCGGGCCACCTTCGCGTCGGCCTCGTCGCGCAGGTCCAGCGCGATGGACCGCTTGCCACGGTTCACGCCGAGGTAGTACGTGGACACTTGTCCGCGAACCGGCGGCATCCAGGTGCGGGTCTCGTCGCCCTGCGGGCCCTCGACCTTGACCACCTCCGCGCCGAGGTCGGCCAGCAGCATGGTGGCGTAGGGCCCGGCGAGCACGCGGGAGAAGTCGGCTACCAGCAGCCCGGACAACGGCCCAGCACCCGACACGGCCACCTCCGTCCGATCAGCGGACAAGTGTCCGCTAGAACGCGATTCTTTCCCGCGGACCGCGTCGGGTCAACCCGCCGATGCTGTGACGTGGGGGACCGTGGCCAGCCGGGCGTAGTCCGCGCTGATGTCGCCCGCGGCCTGCAACAGCAGCGGCAGATGGTGTTCGAGCAGGTGGTCCACGGTGGTCTCGGCGGCGTGGCAGTTCACGTTCAACGCCGCCACGACGTTGCCGTCACCATCGCGCAGGGGAGCGGCGATCGACCGGATGCCGCGGGCGAGCTGCTCGTCGGTCAGCGCCCAGCCGCGTGCCCGGACCTCGCGCAGGGCGGCGTCCCGCTCGGTCACGCCGGGCTGCCACAACGGGGTCAGGCCGGACCGGGTGGGCTGGGCCAGCACCCGTTGCAGCTCGACCGGGTCGAGGGCGGCGAGCAGGACCTTGCCCAGCGAGGTGGGCAGGGCCGGGAACTTGGTGCCGATCTGCACGGACAGGCCGACGATCTTGGGCACCGCGACCCGGGCGACGTAGACGATGTCCGACCCGTCCAGCTGGGCGATCGAGCACGACTCGTTCGTGCGCTCGACCAGGCGTTCCATGTGCGAGCGGGCCACGTCCCACAGGCCCATCGACCGCACGTACGCCACGCCGAGCTCGAGCACCTTGGGGGTGAGCGAGTAGCCGCGGCCCTCGCCGCGCACGTAGTCCAGTTCGGCCAGGGTGAGCAGGATCCGCCGCGCGGTCGGCCGCGCCAGGCCGGTCGCCTCGGCCACCTCGGCCAGCGACATGACCGGCCGGCCGGGCTGGAACGCGGCGATCACGTCGAGGCCGCGCGCGAGCGCCTCGATGAAGTCCGGGCCGGTCCCGGTGCGTGGCGGCATGTCGTCCTCCCCTCCCGCGATGCGTTCGAGAAGCGTAGCTTTACACATCCGACCGACAAGCGGACACTTGTCCGCTGTCACCCCGTCGAAGCAAAGGAGCTGGAGCGGTGAGTTCGGTAGTTCTGCGTGGCGGCACTGTGCTGACGATGGACGACGCGCGGCGGGTGCTGCCCGGCGCGGACGTACTGGTGGTGGACGACCGGATCGCCGCGGTCGGGACCGGCCTGGCGGTGCCCGAGGGCACCGTCGAGATCGACGCGTCGGGCGGCATCGTCATGCCCGGCATGATCGACACGCACCGGCACATGTGGCAGACCGCGATGCGCGGTTACGGCGCGGACTGGACGCTGACCCAGTACTTCGTCTGGTACTACCTGGAGTGGGGCAAGGTCTTCCGGCCGGAGGACATCCACGCGGGCAACCTGTTGAGCGCCATCGAGTCCGTTGACGCCGGGGTGACGACCACTGTGGACTGGTCGCACGGCCTGCAGACCACCGACCACGCCCGGGCGGCCGCCGACGCTCTGCGTTCGGTGCCGGGCCGGTTCGTGCTGGCGTACGGCAACATCCAGCAGGCGCCGGGGGCATGGTCCGGGACCGCCGAGTTCCGCTCGTTCGCCTCGAGCCTCGCGGGCGACGACATGCTCGGGTTCCAGATGGCGTTCGACGTCACCGGCGACCCCGCCTTCCCGGAACGGCCTGCTTTCGAGGTCGCGCGAGACCTGGGCCTGTCGGTGACCACGCACGCCGGGGTGTGGGGCGCGACGAGCGACGACAGCATCAAGCTGATGTACGACAACGGGTTCATGACGCCTTCGACCGTCTACGTGCACGCCGCCTCACTGTCGACGGATTCTTATCAGCGGATCGCGGCCACCGGCGGCTCGGTGTCCGTGTCGACCGAGAGCGAGCAGAGCGCCGGCCAGGGCTACCCGCCCACGTGGGCGTTGCGCGTGCACGACATCCCGGTGTCGCTGTCCCAGGACACCTCCGTGTGGTGGAGCGGCGACCTGTTCAGCGCGATGCGTTCCACGTTGAGCGCGGACCGATCGCGTGAACACCTTGAGGCGCACAAGAACAACCAGACCGTGACGCACGCGGCCCTGCGCGCCGAACAGGTCGTCGACTGGGCGACCCGCGGCGGTGCGCACGCCATCGGCCGCTCCGACCTCGGCAGCCTCGAGGAAGGCAAGAAGGCCGACCTCATCCTGATCAAGAACGACACCTCCCCGGCCATGTTCCCGATCCTGAACCCCTACGGCCACATCGTCTTCCAAGCCCAGCGCGCGGACATC
>CBIMJO010001175.1:0-3896 GCA_966244135.1 uncultured Actinocrispum sp.
CGGCCAACGTGAAGTGGCTGGCCGAGAACGCGGGCGCGGTGGACGTGGCCCTCACCGACGAGGACCTCGCCACCCTGGAACCGCTGGCCGCCCAGGTCGCCGGCACCAACCGGCACTGAGACCACCGAGGACGACCCCGCGGGCCCTTGCGGCCGCGGGGTTTTCTCACGTGCACGGCGTTTTCTCAGTGCAGCGTTTCTCTCGCACAGCCGGAAGCCCCTCGTGCAGGTCGGTGGCACGAGGGGCTTCCGGTCCGGCAGGTGTTGGGGGTCACCGGCCGGTGGGAACCCGGGTGGGCGGGCGGTGTGGCCGAGGGGGAGGCGCCCCGCCCACCCGGGGAGTTCAGGCGGTGTAGATGGGAGTCAGCAGGGCACGGCCGATCGTGTGCGCGGTCAGGTGTGCTGAGGCCAGCGCGGCCGACGTCTCCGGGCCGATGCCCAAGGTCTCGGTGTCCAGCGCGTGCACCGCGAAGACATAGCGGTGCCGTCCGCTGCCGGGACGGGCTGCGCAGCCGTCGAACCCGTGGTTGCCGAAGTCGTTGCGCAGGCAGAAAGCCTTCTCCGGCAAGGAGACCGGCGACAACGTGGTCGCCGTCGCCGGGATGTCGACCACCAGCCAGTGCCAGAACCCGCACGGCGTGGGAGCGTCCGGGTCGAAGCACGTCACCGCGAAACCCGCGGTCCCGTCGGGGAAACCGGACCAGCTCAGGGTGGGCGCGGTGTTGCCGCCACCGAGGAACGTGTGCAGCTGAGCCTCGCCCAGCGGCACGCCGTCGGCGACGTCCGGACTGTCCACAGTGAACTCTTGGACTTGCGGCAAGTGACTGTAGGGCATGGTGGTTCTCCTTGAGGAATGCCCCCGGCTGGTGGCCGGGGGCATTCGGGGCGGGGAGGGGTCAGCTCTTCTTCTCGGCGGGCTTGGGCTTGCGGGTGAGCAGGGCGATCAGCAGCGCCAGCGCGCCGGACACCGCCGCGGCGATGTACGCCGTCGTGATGCCGTGCGTGGTGGCGTTGTTGGCCTGCTCCAACGCGGTCGCGCCGACCGGGTTCGCCTGCGCCGAGCGGGTCGCGGTGCCCAGCACGGTGACGAAGATCGACAGGCCCAGCGTGCCGCCCAGCCACTGAAGCGTCTGCAGCACACCGGAAGCGGCACCGGACTCCTGCGGCTGGACACCGGACAGCACGGTCATGTTCAGCGTCGGGAACGCGATGCCCACACCGGTACCGATCAGCAGCAGCGGCACGGCGATGGACGCGAAGTAGTTGACGTCCGGGGTCAGCTGGGTCAGCCAGGCGATGCCGCCGGTGACCAGCGTGGCGCCGGTGAGCAGCAACGGCTTGGCACCCAGCTTGGGCAGCAGCTTCGGCACCAGCTTGACCGACCCGAACTGCGCGATGGTCATCGGCAGGAACGCGCACCCGGCCTGCAGCGGGGTGAACCCGAGCACGCCCTGCTGGAACTGGGTCAGCAGGAACAGCACGCTGAACATCGCCGCGGTCAGGAACAGGGTGCTGGCGAACGCACTCGACCGGGCCGCGTTGGCGAACAGGTGCAGCGGGGTGATCGGCTGGGTGGCCTTCACCTCGATCAGGAAGAACGCCACCATCAGCACGACCGCGGCACCGAAGGCGACCAGCGCCTGCCGGTCGCCCCAGCCGTCCGAGGCGACCCGGATGAACGCGTACACCAGCGAGCCCATGCCCAGCGTCGAGGTGAGCGCGCCGAGGATGTCGAACCGGCCGGGGTGGGTGTCCGGCTGCTTGATGAACCGGGGCGCCAGCAGGGCGATGACCGCGCCCAGCGGCACGTTCACGAACAGCACCCAGCGCCACGAGACCAGGTCGGTGAGCGCGCCACCGACGATCAGGCCGACCGACGCGCCGGCGCCCATCACGGCCGAGTACACCGCGATCGCCTTCGCCCGGGCCGGGCCCTCGAAGTTGGTCGCGATCAGGGCCATCGTGCTCGGCGCGGCCAGTGCCGCGCCCACGCCCTGACCGGCCCGGCCGGCCAGCAGCCACCAGTCGGCCTGGGCGAACCCGCCGATCAGCGAGGCCACGGTGAACACCACGATGCCCGCCACGAACACCTTGCGGCGGCCGAGGACGTCACCCAGCCGACCACCGAGCAGCAGCAAGCCGCCGAAGGTCAGCGTGTAGGCGTTGAGCACCCAGGACAGGTCCGCGGTGGAGAACGAGAGCTCGGTCTGCACGTGCGGGAGGGCCATGTTCACGATGGTCGAGTCGATGCCGACCAGGGCCATGAACGAAACGATGACGGCCAGTGTCATCCCCGGACGGCCCGCGCCCGGCGCGGCATCCGTCGATACGGGTTGCTGGGCCGCCGAGGTCGTTGACGACGACACGCCTGCCTCCAAACGTCTTTTTTGGGTAACCTGTGGGAGTGCGGCATAGTGAACGGTGCCGACCCTTACGAGGGGAGCATAGTGAACGGTGCCGTCTACTCGCAAGTGAACGCTGGCGTTCCTTAAGTTGATGTTCAGAATCGGCAGAGAGGTGACCGCGTGACAGCCGTGGAGCAGAGCGCACCCGCTGGGACCCGCCGCCGCGGACAGGCGCTGGAACAGGCCATCTTCGACGCGGTGTTCGAGCTGCTCGGCACGGCCGGCTACGCCAAGCTGTCCATGGAGGGCGTGGCCGCCGCGGCCAAGACCGGCAAGGCCGCGCTGTACCGGCGCTGGACGGACAAGAACGCCCTGATCGTCGACGCCCTGCGCTCGTCACTGCCGTCCGCCGAGGACGTGCCCGAGCAGGAGACCGTCCGCGACGACGCGCTGGTGCTGCTGATGCGCATCCGCGACGCGCTGGAGTCGTCCTACGGGGCGACGTTCCAGGCGCTCAAGGCAGAGGCCGGCCCGGGGGCCGGCCTGGTGCACGCCGCCATCAAGGAGAAGGTCTTCACCCCGTACCGCACGCTGATGCTCGCCGCCCTGCGCCGCGGGGTGCAGCGCGGCGAGGTGCGGGCGGACGCGGTGAACACCGTGGTGGCCACCGTGGGGCCCGCGATGCTCATCCACCACAACTTCATCGAGGGCCCCGGCATCCCCGACGACTACGTGACCGCGGTCGTCGACGAGGTGATCATGCCGATGCTGCGGCCCTGACCGGAGCGCCGAACCAGGTCGTGAGGGCCTGCTCCAGGCCCTCACGGCCGACGTGCATGACGTAGCCGTCCGGCCGGACCAGCACGACGTCCGCGTCCAGCTCCGCGACCGGGTCCGCACTGACCTTGAGCACCCGGTCCGACCATCCCTCCGGCAGCACCAAGGCGCCACCGGTGAGGTCGAGCAGCACACCCATACCCGGCTGCAGCGTCTCGAACACCGTCGCCGGACCGGTCGAACCGGACAGTTGGGCGTCCGGCATCCGTTGCCCGGCAAGGGGATGTTCGCAGTCCGCCGGATACCGGATACCCAGCCCGGTGGACAGCTCGAGCAGGAACCGGCTGACGTCCTCCAGCTGGAACAGCTCGCTCAGCAGCTCCCGCAGCGGGCCCACCTTCTCCACCGGGTGGTAGAGCGCGACCTGGGCCTGCGAGTACATGCACACGCGCTCCCCCACCGGATGCCGCTCGGTGTGGTACGTGTCCAGCAGGCCCGGCGGCGCCCAGCCCTGGAGCTCGGCCGCGATCTTCCAGCCGAGGTTGACCGCGTCCTGGATGCCGGTGTTCAGCCCCTGCGCGGCGGACGCGAAGTGGATGTGCGCCGCGTCCCCGGCCAGGAACACGCGGCCCTTGCGGTACTCCGCGGCGACCCGGGTGGCGTTGCCGAACCTCGAGATCCAGTGCACGTCACCGACCTTGAGGTCGATCCCGGCGATCCGCTGGGCCGTCTCACGCAGTTCCTCAGCCGTCACCTCGAGGTCCCGGCCGGGCAG
>CBIMJO010001176.1:0-3895 GCA_966244135.1 uncultured Actinocrispum sp.
CCAGCGCGGCCCGGCCAGCACCACCACGTTCACCGTGACCGGCGGCGCCGTGCCCACCAGCGGCGTCAGCTCGGTGCTGGTCCGGATCGGCGTGCTCAACCCGACCGACTCGACGTTCGTGGAGATGTGGCCGGACGGCCAGCCGCGGCCGAGCATCACCCATGTCTCGGCGGTCAAGGACGAGTCGATCTCCAACTTCGCCATCGTCAAGGTCGGCGCGCTCGGCAAGGTGTCGCTGTACAACAACGCCGGCAAGACCGACGTGACGGTCGAGGTGCACGGCTACTTCAGCGGCCAGCAGGGCGCGGCCGGCGGCGGGTTCTTCCCGGTCACGCCGACCCGGCTGATCGACACTCGGCCGCCCGGCACGGGGACGAACGCCGCCACGATCCCGGCGGGCGGCACCCGGACGGTCACGCTGACCGGGGACCTGATCCCGGTGGGTTCCCCGGCCGCGTTCGTCAACCTGTTGGTGCCTGGGGCTTCCACGGCCGGCTGGCTAGCCGTCGCGCCGGGAACCGGCACGGCTCGGCCGATCTTCAACTACGCGGCCGGTTCCACGCAGTCCGGTGCGGTCGTTCCGTTGTCGTCGGACGGGAAGGTCACGTTCACCAACAAGGGCACGGCGGCGATCAACCTGGTCGTGTCCGCCGAAGGCTACTTCGCGGGCAGCTCCAACCAGGGCGCCGGATACCGTGAGGTCACCAAGCGGCTGCTGAACACCCGCACGGTCGGCAACGCACAGCCGGTGCCTGCCAACGGAACCATCGACGTTCAGGTCGGCGGCACGAGTGGCCTGCCGACCCAGGGCGTGGCTGGTGTCGCGGTGAATGTCATTGCCACGCCGGAGAAGGACGGCTACCTCAAGGTGTGGCCGGCTGGCGCGACCGAGCCGTCGGTGTCCATGATGGACTTCAGCGCGGGCAACTGGCGGGACAACATCATGGTGATCAAGCCGGGTACCGACGGCAAGATCCGGATCCGCAACGGCGGCAGCGGCACCACCCATATCATCGTGGACCTGCTCGGCTGGTTCGCCGACCCCCTTGCGTCGCAGCCGATCGCGCAGAACACCAAGATGGCCATGACCGCGCTGCCCAAGCCGGAAGGCGGCCAGGCGGGCACCCTCGAACACGCCTTTGTGGACAATGGCGGTGATCTGCGCTGGGGGCACCAGAAGAACGTGGACGTCGAAGGCGCGGTGGACTGGTACGTGATCTCGCAGGGCCAGGCCTTCACCGGCCAGCCCGCGATCACCGTGCTGCCCGACAACCGGCTGCAGATCACCGCGTTGAAGCCGAGCGGCGACGTGTGGTCGATCACGCAGAAGACCGTGGGCGGCACGGACTGGAACGACTGGGCCAATCTCGGCGGCTACATGGCGGCGCCCCCGCAGGCCGCGAAACTGGGCAGTGGCACGGTTGTGCTGTTCGACAGCGACAACACCGGAAAGCTGTGGGCGTACGCGCAGACCGGCGCGATCCCGTTCTGGCGTAACCTCGGTGACCAGGACTTCGTGGCGGGCACGGTTCGCACTCTCGCCGTGCAGGGCGGGATCCGGGTGTTCGGTGTGACGCCGGGTGGTTCGGTGAAGACGATCGAGTACTACGACGACGGTTCGCTGTCGGCGTGGACAGACCTCGGTGGCACCGGCCTGAATGGACAGCCTTCCGTGGTGCTGCGGCCTGGTTTCGTGCCGCAGGTGTTCGTGCGCGGCGCCGACGGCGTGATCCAGTCGAAGCTTCAGGACCAGGGCGGTGCCTGGCCGTCCGAATGGCAGCCGGTCGGCACGGACACCTTCGCGGGCCCGCCCGAGGCCATCATGGACCCGGGTCAGAGCAAGATCGCCATCGCCGTCCGCGGCACCGACAACGAGATCTACATCGTCGGCGAGTCCGCCACCGCCAGCAACACCTGGTTCCCCAAGGTCCCCGTCAGCGACACCTCAGACCCGGCGGCCACCGACCCCGCCACCACCCAGTTCATCAACAGCGGCGGCTCGACCTACCTGGTCGGCTTCCGCAACGTGAACAACGTCCCCCACTTCTACTCCCGCAAGAACAGCTAAGCCCTGGGGGTGAAAGCGGGGCCAGGGACATTTCCCTGGCCCCGCTTTCCCAACCCCACATGTCTCACGTTCGTCCGGCGTGTGTTCCACGTTCGTCCTGCTGCGGATTCGTGATTCGTGAATCTCGCAATGTCGATTGTGGAATCATGATCTTCGACAAGGGGCACCGTCGGCCTTTGTACTGATGTTTCAACCGATAGGGTGTTTCGGTCTCGGGCATCGATCGCGTACGCTTCGCCTTGCGCATGCCGTTCCCTCGAGACAGCTGGGGTTCTCGGATCCCAGGCAGTGAACGGCATGCGCCCACTTTTCTTTATGCGGCGTTGTCCATGGCCAGGTGGATCGCGGTCACCGGGCCGAGGTCCGCGTTGGTGTCGCGAACGCTCTTCAGTTCGTCGGTGGTGAGGGCCTTGTGGTGGATCTGGAACTCGTCCAGGGCACCGGTCAGTTTGTTGGTGCCGTCCGGTTTGGCGCCCAGCTGGAAGCCCTGCACGTCGAACATGTCGCTGTAGGTCAGGGATCCGCTGATCTGGGCGCTGGCGTGGTGGGTTCCGTCGACGTCCAGCGTGAGGGTGCCGGCCTGGCGCTTCAGACTCACGTGGTGCCAGGTGTTGTCGCCGAACGCCGTGGCCGATGTGGTGTCGCTGAGCGGGATCTCGGTGGTCTGGGTGTCGGTCTGGGCGAACGCGTAGAGGCGGTCCTTGCCCGGCTGGGCGCGTAGCCAGAGTCCGCGCTCGGTGGCTCCGACGCCGTAAGCCCAGAACAGCACCTGGTCGTTCGAACCGCTGTACTTCAGCCAGGTCTCGATGGTGAAGTCGTTGTCGCCCAGGTCGATACTCGGCTTGTACGGAATCCGGACGGTGTCATCCGTGCCGTCGAAGTTCAGGGCGTTCCCGAAGCGGCCCGGGATGACAGCCGGGGTCCCGCTGACCGCCGCGTGGACACAGTGGACGGAGCTGTCCGGCGTCTGTGGACCGCTCACCGGAGCCGCGATGTCGTGCGCCTGGGTGTTCTGGTTGTTGAACGTCCACCACAAGGCGGGGTTGTCTCCGGGGAACTTCCCGGTGGCGGCCTTGGTGATCTCGGCCTGGCTCAGGGCGCGGTGGTAGAGGCGGAAGTCGTCCAGGGCGCCGGACATCACGTCGCTACCGTCCATCTTGGACCCGAGCCGGAGGCCCTTGATGGCGTCTTCCTTGTCCGCGCTGACTTCGCCGGTGAGGCCCGTCGCGGTGGCGGACTCGCCGTCGACGCCCAGTTGGACCTGCTGGCCGGTCCTCGTCAGAGTGAGCAGGTGCCAGGCGTTGTCGCCGAACGCCGTCCGGCTAGTGGTGTCCTGCAGCGGGATCTCAACGTGCGATGTGTCGGTCTGGACCCAGGCGTAGAGACGATCTTGCGCCGGCTGGGCGCGCACCCACAGGGATCGCTTGCCGGACGTCGTACCGTAGGCCCAGACGATCGCCTGCTGGGCGGTGCCGCTGTACTTGAACCAGGCGGCGATGGTGAAGTCGTTGTCCTTCACGTCCAATACCGGGCTGAAGGGCGCTTCGACACCCGGATGAGTGGCGTTCACCTGCAGTGCCAGCGAATCGGCGGTGCGACCCGCGCCGAGCTGAATGCCGCCAAGCACGTTCCCGGTGGCACAGTGCCCCGACACGTCTTCGGTGATCGGGGTCGTGGTGCGAGTGGGTTTCGTGGCGCCGTCGATCGACAGGAACCTCAAGTCGGCCGTGGTCGCGCCTTGCTTGGTGAGCTGGAAGTCCTTGAGGTGCCCAGTAAATGCGTCCGTGCCGTCCTGCTTGGCCCCGACCCGGATCCCGCTGGTCCCGT
>CBIMJO010001177.1:0-3895 GCA_966244135.1 uncultured Actinocrispum sp.
GTGATGCTCCACCTGTCCGGTGATGGCGCTCACCAGCCTGCGCACCAGTTCGTCGGCAAGGGCGCACTCACGCTGGTAGAGCACGCCGTAGGTGAACGTCGGCTCGCCGGCCTGGTGTGCCTCGTCGGCGATCTCCAGCAGGACCTGGCGGCAGACCACCGTGTCCTGGCGTTCGCCGAGCAGGTCCTGCAGCCGCCGCATCCGGCCGGCGAACCTGGCCGCCTTGGGACCCAGCACATCCCCCAGCGCCTCGGAGACGTACCTCATGCGTTTGGCCGCTTTGCGAGCGTTGTGCAGATCCAGGTTCCTGGTCTCGCCGGTACCGTGCGTCACACGCCGGACCCACTGCCGCAGCCTGCCGAAGGTCCGGCTCGCCCCGGCGATCAGGTCGCGGCGCCCCGGCTGCGCCGCTGGTTCGGCGAGCAGGGCGTCGAAGTCGTCCAGCAGTCGCAGGTACCGGTCGCTGTTGAGAGCCATCCGCAGCATGTGCATGGCCGTTCGCTGTCCGCCGAGCAGATGCGTGGTCAGCCGCTCCCGAACCGGGCCGACGACGATCTCCGGTGGCAGCCGGGTGAGCGCCGCCTGCAAGCGGTCGCGCAGCACCTCACGGTCCCGGGGTCCGCCCAGTTCCGCGGCGAGCCACCTGAGTTCACCGATCAGGTCGAGGGTGCGCGGACCGGTGAACACATCGCTGAACCCCACCAGCACACTGCGCGCCCGCCGAACCGCCACTCGCATCTGGTGCACCGCGTCGGGTTCGTTCCGGCGGGCACGGGGGTCGAGGGCGACGATCGCCTCCAACTGGGCCCGCAGGTAGCCCGTGAGCGGTGCAGCGGTCGCCTCCTGGTCCGATGTGGACAGCCGAGCGCCCAGGACACGTCCCAGTTTGCTGCCTGCCACAGCCGGCCGGGCTCCCGCGGCGCGCATCCGGGCATCGATCGCCTCCAGCAGCACGCGGTCGCCGCCGGCCAGTTCGACCTCGACCTCCCGCCAGCTGGTGCTGGTGTCCGGCAGCCCGAGGTCCTCCCCGATGACCTCGTCGGTGACGACCTGTGCGACCCGGTGGCCGCTGTCGTCGATCAGCTCCCGGGCCAGGCGGTGAGTGCTGATCCGCGCGACCGGAACCAGTTCGGCCCGCCGTGACCGGGCCCGCACCAGATCCGACAGCTCCCTCGGCACGTGCCGCGCGTCGGCCGGGGCCGACAGCGGCAGCCGCAGTTCGGTCCGGGTGTCCGCGCCCGCGGGCAGTTTCAGGTGCCAGCCCGCGTCCTCACCGCCGGTCCGGCGGCGCAGCGTCATACCCGCCCGGGCCAGATCAAGGCCCGCGGTGTCGAAGTAGACCGCGGTCAGGTCCTGCCGCATGGGTTCGCCACAGCCGGCCACGCCGCGGACCCCCCGAGATCGGGCGCCGCGGTATCCGGATCCACGTCGTACTTCCGCTCGACCTCGCTCACCTCGGTGATCATCATCCCGCTCCCTTCGCCGTCTGGTCGTCGTCCGGCTGCCAGCTGCGCAGGCGGCGCAGCAGGGCGTTCTTCTTGTAGTGGTGTGCGGTCATCCGGTGCAGCACGTTGTCCAGCACCGGCACCGCGTCCGCGATGAACGGGCCCTTGTTGAGCATCACGCATTCCGCGTGTCCGCTCATGGCCGCGTCAGTGATCTCGGCACGGGACGGCCGCCCCCGTTTGGCCAGCTGTTCGAGCACCTGGGTCGCCCAGATCACCGGCAGGTGAGCGGACTCGCACAGCCACAGGATCTCCTCCTGCAGCTCGGCCGTGCGCTCGTAACCGCATTCCACGGCCAGGTCGCCGCGAGCGATCATGACCCCGACCCTGCGCCGCCGCGTCGCGGTCAGCAACAGCTGAGGGAGCCGCCGGAAAGCCTGCCGGGTCTCGATCTTCAGCACGATCCCGATGTCGCCGCCGCCAAGCAGGCGCAGTTCGTCCAGCAACCGCACCACATCGGCGGGATCGCGGACGAACGACAGGGCGACCATGTCGGCCAGCTCCAGCACGGCCGGCAGGTCGGCCACGTCCTTGGCGGTCATCGACGGCACCGCCAGGCGGGTGTCCGGGAGGTTCACGCCTTTCCCGCCGCGCAGAACGGATCCGCCGGGTGCTGCCTGGTCGATCCGCACCCACAGCCGGTCCGGCCGGGTGGCCGTCACCGCACCGCCGATCCGTCCGTCGTCGAAGTACACGCGATCGCCTGCCTGTGCGCGGTCGAAGACCTCCGGCAGCGTGCATCCGATGCTGGGCGGGACGGTTCCCGCTGCGACGGGCGCGCAGTCCCGTGTCCGGACTCGCACAGTGGTTCAGCCCGCGGAAGGTGAGCCGGCGGCACGCACGCCGGTGATCGCGAACCGCTCAACTGCGGTGACGTGCCCGCCGGTGGCCACCGCGATGGTCAGCACTGTGCCCGCGTTCGCCTTGAACACCACGGGAGCGGTCCATGGCGTGTTCGCCCCGCCGGCCGGGACACCGCCACTGCTTCCGGCCACTGCGCCGCCAGGCGTCCTGATCTGGACGATCAGGTTCTCATCGACGCCGGTGATCCGGCCGCCGACCAGCACCGGCGAGGTGACGACGGCACCGTACGCGGGTCGCGTGAGCGTCAGCGTGGTGTCCAGGGTGCCGCCGACCTCCCACGGCGCGTCCTTGGCACTGCCCACCTTGGCGAGGTGGATCAACGCCGCGGTGGCAGTGGTGTTGTTCGGCAGCTTGTGGCCGACCCCGATCCACGCCTGTGCCCCGGCCACGTTGCGAGTCGTGATCTGGTCGTTGTCGGTGTAACCGAGGAAGCCCGTGGTGAACGACTGGGCGGTCATACCGGCATCCAGGTGCCACGGCTGGTGGCCGCCCGAGCGGTAGCTCGCCTGCCACGCCTCGGCCCCGGCCTGGTCGGCGAACGGCCACAGGAACTGGAAGGCGAACACGGGCTGCGGTTCGGTGGTCTCGGTCGCCGGCGCCGATGTGGTCGTGGACGGCGTCGACGTGGACGGCTGAGACGACGATGTGGGCGGAGATGTCGTGCTCGGCACCACTGTTGTGGTCGCCGGCGGCGGGGCACCCGTCCCACCCTCGTCGGAGCTCAGCACGACGGACGTCACGACTGCGGAGGCGACGAGTACCACTGCCGCGACGGCAGCCGGCCAGCGCCACCGAACCCACCGGGACCTGGCATTCGAATGCTTTTTCTGTGTCATGGCAATCACCCGGGTTCAGCGTCTCCTCCGGTGAAGTGGCCGGGCAGTGCCACAAGACCCTCCGCGGCACGGGCCGAGTGACCGGCGGCGATCGGCCATCGGACCGGGTGCCAGGGGCGGCCCGGTCTCCGGCGATCCGGACCTGAGGTGCCCGCTGTCAGTCCTTCCACGCCAAGGCCGGTGGCGGGGCGCATGCGGGACCAACGGCCCTCCTCGCCGCCCGGGTCGGCGGAAACGCTGAACACACGACCCGATCGCCGGAGGAGGAGCCATGAGACTCGATGAACTGCTCGAACGCACCACGGACTCCCTCGATGCCAAGATGGCCTACACCGAGCCCTACGAGAAGGACGGCGTCACCGTGATCGCCGCCGCGCGCGTGAGCGGTGGCGGTGGTGGCGGCGACGGCACCGACCAGAACCAAGGCCAGCAGGGCGAAGGCGCGGGACTGGGCCTCACCGCCCGGCCCACCGGTGTCTACGTCCTCAAGGAGGGCGAACTGCGGTGGCAACCGGCCGTCGACGTCAACCGGCTGGCCGCCATCGTCGGTGTCGTTGTCCTGGGTGCGCTGGTGTGCGCGACCCGGATCGTCGCCGTTCGTGCGCGCGCCGCACAGACTCGGTGAGGACCCAGGAGGCGGCGCATACTGGTGATCCGTCCAGGTCGAGGGAGGCCGCTGTGGGAGGCAAG
>CBIMJO010001178.1:0-3885 GCA_966244135.1 uncultured Actinocrispum sp.
GCCAGTCCAGGGAGTCGGTGGTGATGCGGACCCGGCAGTGCTCTGGGTCGATCTCCTCGATGGTGCTCCACTGGCCGATCCGTTCGCGGACGATGTCGGACGAAGCGTCGACCAGCACCTCCACCTGGTATGGCCGGGGCAGGTTCTCCATACCGGCGCGGACGAACGCGGCGGCGTCGGCGGCGGGCAGCTCGCGGGGGCGGAACCGGGAGCCGGTGGTGCGCAGGCTGGTGAGCCGGTCGACGCGGAAACTGCGCCAGGCATGCCGGTTCAGGTCGTAGGCGACCAGGTACCAGCGGCGCTGGAGCGGGACCAGGCGGTGTGGTTCGACGTGCCGGTCGGTGAGCTGGCCGCTGGCCGCGGTGTAGTCGAAGCGGAGGTTCTCGTTGTCCCGGCAGGCCAACGCGACCGTGGTGAGCAGGCCCGGATCGACGCCCGCGGCGGTCAGCCCGCCCTCGGCGGGCACGGTCACCGCCCGCAGCGCCTCGACCCGGCGCCGCAGCCGGCGCGGCATCACGTGCACCAGCTTGGCCAGCACGCGCACCCCGGCGTCGGCGATGCCCTCCACCGCGCCATACGTGCTGGCCTGCAACGCCACGACCAGCGCGATCGCCTCGTCGTCATCGACCATCAGCGGCGGCAGGGCCGCACCCGCGGCCAGCTGGTAGCCACCGTCGACGCCGCGCTGCGCCTCGACCGGATAACCGAGCTCGCGCAGCCGGTCGATGTCCCGGCGCAGGGTGCGGGCCGACACGCCCAGCCGCTCGGCCAGCTCGGTGCCCGGCCAGTACCGGTGCGTCTGCAGCAGGGACAGCAGCCACAGGATCCGGGTGCTGGTGTTGTTCGCGGCCATGCTTTCGATTCTTCAGCAATTGAGGACAGTGGGTGACCGCAGTGGTCCCTAATGTGGTCGTGAACCTGGGGAACCCCGAACAACGAAAGCGAGACTGACGGCGTCGTGGTCATTTTCGAGTCCATCGCGAAGGCGGGCAGGCGTCGGCCCGCACGGGTGTGTTTCGACAATGGAAGGCGACCACAACGATGATCAGAGTTCTGCTCGCCGAGGACAAGCACATGGTGCGGGGCGCGCTCGTCGCGCTGCTCAACCTGGAACCCGATATCGACGTCGTCGCCGAGGTCGACACCGGCGCGGAGATCCTGACCTCCGCCCGGAAACACAGCCCCGATGTGGCCGTCATCGACGTCGACCTGCCGGTGTTCGACGGCCTCGACGCCGTGGCCGGCATCCGCGAGACGCTGCCTGGCGTACGCACGCTCATGCTGACCAGCCTCGGCCGGCCGGGTACCCTGCGGCACGCCCTCGCCGCCCGCGTCGACGGGTTCCTGTTCAAGGAAGCACCGCCGGGCCAGCTGGCCGGGGCGATCCGCGATGTGGCGGCCGGCCGGCGGGTGGTCGGCAGCCAGCTGTCGCTCGCCGAATGGACCCCCGTCCGGGACGCCGGGCCGGGCGACAGCGGGCGGTACCCCGAGGAGCTGCCCGTTTCCGTTGCGCCGCAACAGATCGGTGCCACACGTGAGCCGGCGCCGGTGGCCGAGATCAAGGTGCTGGGCCCCCTCACGGCCGACGTGAACGGCCGGTCGGTGCGGCCGACGGCCGGCAAGCCGAGGCAGATCCTCGCCCTGCTCGCGTTGCACGCCGGAAAGGTCGTGCCGGCGGCCACGCTGATCGAGGAGCTGTGGGCACAACGACCACCGCGCAGCGTCCGCACCACCCTGCAGACCTACATCCTCCAGCTGCGCAGGCTCATCGACGACGCGCTGGCCGCCGACGGAGTGGGGGTGGCCAAAGAGGTTCTGGTCACCGAGTTCAACGGCTACCTGCTCGACGTGCCGCGCGACGCGGTCGACGTACACGGCTACGAGCGCTACGCGGCGGCCGGGCAGACCGCGCTGGAGTCCGGTGACTGTGAGTCGGCCTCCCGGTTGCTGGGCAAGGCGCTGGCGGTGTGGCGCGGTCCGGCGCTGGCCGACGTGCGGGCCGGTTCGGCGCTCGGCGTCGAGGCGGTCCGGCTGGAGGAGAGCCGGGTCACCGTGCTGGAGCGGCGGATCGACGCGGACCTGCGCCTCGGCAGGCACCATGCGCTGCTGAGCGAGCTGTCCGTGCTCACCGCGCAGCACCCGATGCACGAGAACCTGTGTGCGCACCACATGATCGCGTTGTTCCGGTCGGGCAGGCGCTGGCAGGCACTCGAGGCGTTCACCTGCCTGCGCACCGCGCTCGTGGCCGAACTGGGTGTGGAACCGTCGGCACGGCTGCAGCAGCTGCAGCGCGCCGTGCTGAACTCGGACCCGCGGCTGGACTTCACCGCGACCCAGCGGCTGCACCGCACGCTCACCTGAGCGCGGACCGCCGGCAGAGGCCCTCGTCACGTTGTGGCGGGGGCTTTTCGCGTCGCGGCGAAAGCGGTCTTCCAGGGTGGCTCCAGTGCTTTCCCAGCCGGCGGTGGCAGCGTCGGGCAGGCGAGTGGAAACGCCTTGCTGAGAAAGGACAACACGGTGAGCGAACTGACCATCGAGGGCTTCCGGGAGATCCTGCGCGAGGCCGTGGGCGACGACGAGTCCGTGCAGCTGGGGGACAACGGCCTCGACACACCCTTCGAGGAACTGGGCTTCGACTCCCTGGCACTGCTGGAGACCGTCGCGTTGATCAAGCGCAGGTGCGGGGTCGGCGTCGCCGATGACGAGCTCACCGACGTGCACACCCCGCGGCAGCTGTTGACCAAGGTCAACGCGGTGCTGACCACGGCCTGAGCGGAGGACGGACATGACCGGCACGTCAACGACTTCGGAGATGTCGAGCACCCGGCACGACATCACCATCGAGGCGCCCGCGAAGGTGGTCTACGACCTGATCGCGGACGTGACCAAGTGGCCGTACACGTTCGGGCCCACGGTGCACGCCGAGGTGTTCGAGACCGAGGGGGACACGCAGCGGCTGCGGTTGTGGGCGTTCGCCAACGGCCAGGTCCGCACCTGGACCTCGCGGCGGAAGCTCGACGCCGGCGCCCTCACCGTCCACTTCGAACAGGAGCGGTCGGCCGCACCGGTCACGGCGATGGGTGGCGCGTGGCTGCTCGACCCGGTGACCGACTCGATGACCAAAGTCCAGCTGCTGCACCACTTCCGCACCGACACGCCCGATACGGTCGAGGTGGTCATGCGCGCGGTGTACACCAACAGCAGAGCCGAACTGCTCGCACTCAAACGCGCCGCCGAGTACGGCGACGAGTACGACCAGTTGGTGCTGTCGTTCGCCGACAGCCTCACCATCGCCGCACCCCGCAGGAAGGTCTATGACTTCCTCAACCGTGCCGATCTGTGGCCCCAGCGGCTGCCGCACGTGTCCCGGCTGGAGCTGACCGAGGACGTCACCGGCGTGCAGCACATGGAGATGGACACCCTCTCCAACGACGGGTCGGTGCACACCACCCGCTCGGTCCGGGTGTGCTTCCCGGACGACACGATCGTGTACAAGCAGATCGAGGCCCCGGAGGTCATGGCCGCGCACGTCGGCCGTTGGGAGTTGCGCGACGTCGAGGGCGGCGTGGAGGCCACATCCCACCACACCGTCGTCATCCGGCCGGAGATGATCGCCAAGGTGCTCGGTCCGAAGAGCACGGTCGGCCGGGCGCGCGAGGTGATCCGCGAGTTGCTGGGCGCCAACAGCATGACCACCCTGCGGTGCGCGAAGACCGCGACCGAAGACGGCTGACGGGATCGAGGCGTGCCGCGGCGTTCGCGGATCTGAACAGGAGTGCAGATGCCCACCGCCCACAGTGGATTTCAGCCTGGATTTCAGCCTGGATTCAAGCGTGGATTTCAGCTCTACGACACGACATTGCGCGACGGGACCCAAGGCGAGGG
>CBIMJO010001179.1:0-3880 GCA_966244135.1 uncultured Actinocrispum sp.
CTTGTCGATCAGGCCGGGCTCCTCGCCGCCGTTCCAGTCCAGGTCGTTGACCTCCACAGGCCGTGGTGTGGTCATGCCGCGCTCTCCTCGTGAGGATCCGGACGGGGGACGGGTAGGCGTCAAAGATAGGTTCCGGCCGTGTCCCGTGCCCCTCTCGAAAGATAGGTTTTGCGGGTCGGCCCATCCCCGCGGTCGAACGGAGCGGACATGCAGCTGGTCGCCACCAAACTGCTTGTACCTCCAGCACGCCCTGGCCACGTCACGCGCACCAGGTTGGAGCGCATGCTCGACGAGGCGCTGAGCCGGCCGCTCACGCTCGTCACCGCGCCGGCCGGATTCGGCAAGACCACCCTGGTCAGCACCTGGCTGCGGCAGACCGGCGTCCGGTCCGCGTGGCTGATGCTCGACGAGGACGACGATGTGCCCGGCCGGTTCCTGGACTACCTGATCACCGCGGTGCGCGGCATGAACGACGCGGCGAGCACTTCGGCACTGAGGTTGCTCGAGTCGAGCACAGGGGCCGCGTCGATGCCCGCCGTCGTCGCCGCGCTGGTCAACGGCCTGGCCGAGACGAGCTCGGACATGGTGCTCGTCCTGGACGACTTCCACCTCAACGACCCGGAAATCCTTGACACGATCGGCTTTCTCGTCGACCACTGCCCACCGCGACTGCACCTGGTCCTGATCGGCAGGCGCGAGCCGGACCTGCCGTTGGCCCGCTGGCGCGGCCGTGGCCAGCTCGCCGAGATCAGGGCCGTCCATCTGCGGTTCTCCGCGGACGAAGCGGCCGCGTTGCTCCGCTCGGTGACCGGCCGGACGGTCGGGGAAAGCACGGCCACCGCGCTGAACCGCCAGGCCGAGGGATGGGCGGCAGGTCTGCAGCTGCTGGGCATCGGCTTGCGTGACGGCACATCCGTGCCCGGTACTGCTTCGCCTGTGCGCCACGGCATGGGCAACCGCTATGTGCTGGACTACCTCGCCAAGGAGGTGCTGCGCGGCCAGCCTGACGAGGTGCGCGCGTTCCTGCGGAGCACCGCGGTACTCGACCGGATGACACCATCGTTGTGCGACGCTGTCACCGGCCGGACCGACAGCGATGTCGTGATCAGGATGCTGGAACGGGCCAACCTGTTCCTCGCTCCGCTGGACGACACCGGGCAGTGGCATCGGTATCACCAGCTGTTCGCCGACTACCTGCGTACCCAGCTGGATCAGGCATCCGCCGTCGAGAGCCACCAGCGGGCGGCGGTCTGGTATGCCGACCACGGATGGCCGGCCGAGACGATCAAGCACGCGATAGCGGCCGGCAACACCGGCCTGGCCGTGCGCACCGTGCGACTGGTGGTCGACGACCAGGTCCGTCGTGGCGAGCTGGCCTCGATGTTGAACTGGTTGACGCGCATGCCCGACGAGGTCGTGCGCGCCCATCCCGACCTGGCCGGGTTCAAGGGGTGGTTGCTTTACCTCTCCGGCAGGGTCGAAGCGGCCGACACCTACGCCCGCATCGCCGAGGACGGCATGCGGTCCGACGCTCCCGCAGCCGATCGCGCGATGCTGCGAACCTTCCAGGCCTACTTGGCCTTGAGCCGCGGCCGGCCGGTCCAAGCCGCTGAACTGGCCACCTCGGCGCTCGAGCTGCTCGGCGGCAGCACGTCGTTCTTCCGGGCCGCGGCGATGGGCGTGCTCGGCCAGGCACGACGGCTCACCGGCGACCGCCGGGGCGCGATCGACGTGCTGCGTGCGGCCGTACGGCTCGGCGAACGCAGCGGCAATCCACTGTCCACATTGGAAGCGACTGGGTACCTCGCGCCGCTGCTGTTCGCGCAGGGACGGCTGCGCGAGGCAGTGGTGCTCTGTGAGGACGCATTGGGCGGGCAGGTGGACAGCGCCGGCCGGCCGTTGCCGATGGCCGGTCTCGCGGAAGTACCGCTTGGCGCGTTGCGCTACGAACGGGACGAGCTGGATGCGGCGAAACGCAGTCTCGTCGACGGAATCGCCCACTGCGAGCAGCTCGGTACGACCTCGTACACCCTGCTCGGCCTGCGCACATTGGCCCGCCTGCACGCCGTGCGCAACGCGACGGAAGAGGGGTTCCGGGCGCTGCTGACCGCTCGCCGGCAGGCCGACGCCGCCGAGGACGACCGCCGGGCCAGGTTGGTGATCGCCACGACCGCCGAGCTGCACCTGCGTGCGGGCAACGTCGCGGCGGCCCGCCAAGCGCTGGCCGAGCTGCCCGGTGACCAGCTGTCCACCTCGGACTACGAGCGGCTCGTGCGGGCCCGCTTGCTGACCGCGCAGCGGAACCCGGGGCAAGCGCTGGACTCCTTGGCCGAGGTCGAGGCGCAGGCCAGGAGCGAGGGCCGGGATGGCAGCCTGATCGCCATTCTCACCGCCTCCGCGCGGGCACGAGCCGCGCTCGGCGAGCCGGCACCGGCACGGGACCTCCTTGCTCGCGCCGTAGAGCTCGCCGCACCGGAGGGCTACCGCCGTAGCCTCCTCGACGAGGGCGCCGAACTCGTCCCGCTGCTCCGCGATGTCCGCGACACGGCGCCGGATTTCGTGAGCGACCTGCTGACCCGCGCGAGCAGCGTCCGGCCCCGCCGGACACCGGTCTCCGAGCTTCGCAAGGTGGAGGGGATCGGCATGATCACCACCCTCACCGACACCCAGCGGCGCATCCTCGCGCTGATCGCCACCGGCATGCCCAACCAGCAGGTGGCCGACACGCTGTTCATCACGGTCGGCACGACCAAGTGGCATCTGAAAGAGATCTTCAGCCGTCTGCAGGTCCGCAACCGCACCGAAGCGGTCGCACGGGCCCGCGAGCTGAACCTGCTCTGACGGTCGGCGCGACAACGGCGTTCCCGGACTCGGCTGGTACCGCGGCCACCTCCGGTCGGAGACCCCCGTTCGGGTGTCTCCGCATGCAACTACTCATCGGCCGGCAGGCCACCCAGAATCCGCGGACCGGCCGGCGTGAGCCGTTCGGGCGTGTCTTGAAAGAGGTGTCCAATGACGGACGATGTCTCACTCAGCCGATGGCACTGGCTCCTGGCCGTCCCCGTCGTGCTGCCGCTGCTCACGCCGCTGTACAACCGGACTGAGCCAAATCTGCTCGGCTTGCCGTTCTTCTACTGGGCCCAGCTTGCCCTGAGCGGCCTGTCGATACTCATCACCAGCGTGGTGTACCTCGCCACCAGGCCCAGGCGTGCAGGTGTCCACAGTGGCTGATCACCAGGTCGAGCTCGTCATCTTCGTCGTGCTGGTCGGGCTGGTGATCTTCGTCGGTTTCGCCGCGGCTCAGTGGCGCCGCCCGAACACGTTGAACGATCTGGACGAGTGGGGACTGGGCGGCCGCTCGTTCGGCAACGCGGTGACCTGGTTCCTGCTCGGCGGCGACATCTACACCTCGTACACGTTCGTCGCCATGCCGGCCCTGGTGTACGGGATCGGCGCGGCGGGGTTCTTCGCCGTGCCCTTCGCCGCCATGGTCTACCCGCTGGTCTACGTGCTGCTGGTCCGGTTGTGGTCGGTGTCGCACGTCCACGGCTTCGTCACCCCGGCCGAGTTCGTCCGCGCCCGGTTCGGCTCACGCACGCTCGCGACCCTGGTCGCGGTCACCGCCATCGTGGCCACGATGCCCTACATCGCGCTGCAGCTCGTCGGCCTCGAAGCCGTGCTCAAGGTCATGGGCGCCCCCGCCGGCTGGCCGCTTGCCGTGGCCTTCGTCCTGGTCGCGCTCGCGACCTTCAAGTCCGGGTTGCGCGGACCGGCGTTGATCTCCGTCGTCAAGGACGTCCTTCTCATGTGGACAGTCCTGGCCGCGCTGCTCTACGTGACGACCATACCCGGTCGCTGGAAGGGCCTCTTCGAGGATGCC
>CBIMJO010001180.1:0-3879 GCA_966244135.1 uncultured Actinocrispum sp.
CTCGTGCAGCAGTAGTCCGTCCGGCTCCCCCTCAACCGACTTACTGATCTTCCTGCCGAAACTGAACAAGGTCCGGATCCCGTACCAACGGTTCACCCGCATGCCCAGGTACAGCACCACCAGATCCGGATAGGCAGACAGGTCGACGGTCTGCCGATTCACTCGAGTTGGCATCCAACGCTCCTTACTCGGGATCTCGCATGGGCTGTGGGCAGCAGCATCGCCGGCAACCCCACCGTACGAATGCACACTTGACGAGTACTGAACGACGGCTTACCTGTCGTCGGTTGTCCGCGTCCAGCGGTACGCTCGGAGCGCAACATGACGGCCGGTCATCATGAACGTTAATGTACTCCATTAGCTGTTTTGGAGGCCATTGTCTCCGGTGACGGCACTGCGTTCAGTCCGGCGACCAGCATGTCGATGAGGTTGTTCACGAACAGCTCGTTCCTCGTGTGCTCGGCTGGCTCGTCGTCGAGTAGCCGTGCCCGCGCCGCGAACAAGCTGACCAGCTGTACGCGCAGCGAGGCGAAGCGTTCCGCCCGGACGGTGTTCGGCAGCCCGTCCAGCGCCTCGCGGAGCCATCGCGCGACCGCATGCCCCGCCGGTGCCTCCTCGACGCGGAACGCGCTCTGGTAGGCGAGTGCCGGATGGCTGAGCTGCGCGACGATGCGCAGGTGCGCTCTGCCGAGCGGGTTTTCCAGGTTGGCGGCCATGGGCGCGGCGAGCGCGTGCACCAGGGCTCTCAGGTCCGTCGTGCGACCGTCGGCCGCGATCGCGGCGACGAGCCGTGCACGTCTCGCCTCGACGGCCGCGAGGTGGGTGTGGACGATCTCCTGCACCAACCCCTTCTTCCCGCCGAAGTGGTAGTGCAGCGCGGACTCGTTGCGGGCGCCGATCGCGTCGTGCAACTGCCGCGCGGTGACGCGGTCGACGCCCTCCCTGGCGAACAGCAGCGCACCCTGCTCGAGCAGGGCGTCGCGGGTCGATGGACTGGCCACCAGCAAACCGTACCTACGGACACACCGCGGTGAGCTCCTGGTGGAGCGCGGCGTTCACGATCAGGTCACGCATGATGGGACTGTCGTACTCGTTCCGATGTTTGATCTCCTGACCTGGGCACAGGTCCTGCGCCGCGACGTTGGTCGCGCCGTCGGCCAGTGGGATGTCCTCGCCGTTGATGCCGCCGTTGTTCTCGTAGCTGTACAGGTGCGCGTAGTCGACGTTGCCCGGGGTGTCGTCGCCTTCGTTCAGCTCGTCGAGGAAGGCTGACCCCGGCCGCATCTGCACGCATGAGGCGGACACGCAGTAGTTGGCCTCGGCCGTGCCGTAGTTCACGCCACCCAGCGAGATCATCGTGTCGACGGTGCGGAGGCCGCCGTCGAACTTGACGCAGTAGCGGACCGCCAGCGCGCCCTGCGAGTGACCGACCACGTCGACCTTCGCCGCGCCGGTCTCCTGGCGGATCTCGTTGATCCGGTCGCAGACCGCACGCGCCGAGACCTTGATGTCCACTGAGCCGGGCGGCCTGCCGGACAACGCCATGGAGTATGCGGTGAACCCCTGCGCGCGTAAGTACGCCAGCGCGTCGTCCATATAGGTCACCGGACCGAACGTCCCACCCACCAGCAGCAGCGGACGGGCCGGCGTGGCGGCACTCGCCGCGGACACGCCCGACGTCATCAGCGTCAGCGTGACGAGCGAGCCCAGGATCCGACGCCACGAGGAACGGAATCCGTATCGCATGGAGCCCTCTTTATTGTCGTCCTTGACAGGTCGGGGTCAGCCTGGCGCGCACAGCGATTAATGTCAACCATTATTCGCTCGACGATCGTGAGCTAGATTGCTCGCGTGGACGATGCGGTGCGGATCAATCAGGCATGACGGGAGCTGCTCGACGCGGTCGCCGTGGCCGGGGCGACGGTCGCGGAAGCCGAGACCGAGATCGATGTCGCCGAGGGGTTCCACTACGTGCTCAACGTCCTCGGCCACCAACTCGACCGCGCGGCGATGAGTGGTTCGGCCCACCCGCTGTTCCTGCCGGGGGTGCCCCCGGTCCGCAAGCTCTTCTTCGACAACCCCGACACCGACTACCACGTCGCGCGCATCGACGGCCTGCGCTCCTACCGGATCCGCGGACATCGCGGCACGGCCACCTATCTCGCGTTCTGCGTCTACGCCGGCAGCCCAGCGAAGGGACAGCCCACACGCGTGGCGAACCTGGCCGACACGGACATCGAGTTCGCGCCGGACGGCTCCTTCGAGGTGACCCTGTCGCCGGACGCCCGCACCGGCAACTGGATCGAACTGGCACCGGACGCGCACGCCGTGTTCGCCAGGCAGTACTTCCTCGATCGCACGGCCGAACGGCCAGCGCGCACCGCGATCGAGGCTCTCGACGAGGCCGAGTCCAGTGCTCGATCCGCTGCTGACTGACGCGAGGTTCCTCCTCACTGCCTCCCAGCCAGAACTGCTCGCCACCCTGGCGGCCGCGCGTAGTGACGAGGCGCGCACTGCCGCCCAGGTCTATCAGCGCAATCCGCCACGTCCGAAGGGCAATGATCTCCTGTGGAGGTTAGGGGACCTTACTCGAACATAAAAGACCAGGTCAGGGCACTGGAAGAGCTCCGCGAGAAGCTTCCCAGCCTCGATACCCCGAGCCGAGCTTGATCAAGCGCGACCGACCTCGCCGGGCCCGGCAACTCCGTGCCGATCAAGTCGAGCAGTTGATCGCCTACCGGTCCGGCGCGACGGTGTACGAACTCGGTGACCGGTTTGGCATCGAGCGGCGGACGGTCAGCAACATCCTCCATCGGCACGGCGTGCCGATGCGCCGCCGCGGCCTCTCGCCCGAGCAGGTCGACGACGCCATCCACCTCTACAAGCTCGGTTGGTCGCTGGCGCGAGCCGGCGACCACTTCGGGGTCAACCACACCACCGTGCTGAACAAGCTGCGTGAACGCGGCATCCCCACGCGAGACAGCCATGGGCGTCCGCGCGTCGAAGCAGGTGGTGCTCGATGACCAGGCGTGCAGCTGTGTCGACTCGATCAGGTTCGGACGGGGTGGCTGTGGTTCAGGCTGTCACCGTGATCATGGGCGTCGTCGTCGGCCTTACTTTCCTGTTCGGCTTCGGCAACGTCCTCAGTCTCGCGCTCAGGCCCGGCGTGCCCGCTTGGGTCGCGCCGCTGGTGGCTCCTGCAGTTGATCTTTCGATCCTCGGGCTGCTGCTCGGCACGCGGCATCTGGCGCTCGCCGGTGCGTCCCCCGAGGTGCTGCGGCCTGCTCGTCGGCTGCTGATCTTCGCGAGCGTGGTCACGCTCGCGCTGAACGTGGCAGAACCAATGATCGCGGGTGAGTTTGGTAAGGCGGCGTTCGACGCGGTAGGGCCGCTCCTCCTGATCGGCTGGTCGGAGGTCGGCCCTGGCCTGCTACAAGCGATCGGCGCTACCGGGCGTGGGCCGGTGCAGACTGACGTGGAGCGGCCGGAGCAGGCTGTCGGTGCGAATACGGAAGCGGATCACGGTGCGTTGGGTGCTCGACCTCAACTCAACGAAGACCTCGCCCGGCAAGGTGGCGAACGAGCAGTCGTCAGGCGCACCCTGGACGGTCTCTTGGATCGGGCGCGGCGGGAAGACGCAGCTCATCGTGCAGCCCACCAGAAGCCGATATCCGCCGACACCTTGCGTGCTCAGCTCGGGGTGGGCGCCGCTCGGGCACGCCGGCTCGTCAAGATCGTCCGGTCGGAGTTCGAGGAACAGTTCGCTACCCAGCGATCCACGGGCAGCGTGGCAAGCGGAACCGCGGCATGATTTGTCCACGTAGCGCCCACTGAACAGGCATTTCCATTTCGGCAAGTCGTCATCACGGGCGCGGGCCG
>CBIMJO010001181.1:0-3875 GCA_966244135.1 uncultured Actinocrispum sp.
ATGAGTTTTTCCTGCAGAATGCGCCGCCCGCGAAAAAGGCGAGAGCGAACCGTTCCAATGGGGACGCCAAGGATCTCCGAGGCTGCCTCGTACGACTGGTCTTCGAGGTCGACCAGCACGACCGCTGACTTGAAAGGCTCATCGAGCTCATTCAACGCGCGCCGAAGCGCGGGCTCATCCTGGGCGCCGATCGTCGCCGGGTCTTCCGGTCCACGCGGCAACGGCGTCCGGCCGATCAGCTCGATCCGGCACCCGGTCCGCTGGGCCAGCTCGATCGCGGCCAGCGCGGTGATCCCGCGAGCGCCACCCGTCAGCAGGACCACGCTCTCGTCGGTCAGGTCCAGCATCGATTCGGACGGCAGCTCGACCGTGCTCAGCTCGATCGCATATCGCTTGCCGGATGCATGCCCGACCACCGCTGGTCCATCCACAGTGGTCAGTTCGCCGAACAGAGCCGTCGCGATACTGCGATGGCTGTCCTTGGGGTTGACGTCGACCGCGCGGACATGAACGTCGGGGTGCTCCTTCGCGGCCGTCCGGATCAGGCCGTGCAGGCCAAGGCACGCCGGAGCACGGTCGCTCAGCGGCTCGCCGAACCCGAACATCCCCCCGCCCGCCGTGGCCACGATCAGCCCACGCGCGCCCAAGTAGCCCTTGATCTCCTCAAAGGCCCACGGCAGCAACGGCTCCACATCGGGTCCCAGAGCACCAAGGTGGATCACGTAGTCGGCTCCGTCGGCCTCGTCGACGATCTGGGCGCCATAACCGGACAGCAGATCCGAAAGCTCCAGGCCGATCCCGCCGCCATCGTCCACAATGAACACCGTCCGGCCGGCGAGAACATCATACCGCCGCACCGGACATGGCTCCAGCGTCACGAGGTGCGGCACCTGGCGGCTCGGACGCTCGCCCACCGAACGCTGTTCGGCCTTCGGCTCCACGGCAATGGTCACCGGCTCCAAGCCGGCGAACCAGCCCACGATCCCCTCGATGGTCTTGATCTTCGACAGTGACTCGACGACCGAGCTGTCACCCTGAACACCCAAGGTGCTCGCCAGCTCGCCGATGATCTCGGTCCGCTTGATCGAGTCGATCGACAGATCCGCCTCCAGATCCAGCTTCGGGTCCAGCATCTCCGGCGGATACCCGGTCCGCGCACTGATGGTCTCCAGAACCACGCTGCCAACGTCCACTGTGACCGGTCGGCGCGGGCTCGGCACGACCGGTTCACGCTGCCCGAACCAGCTCACGATGCCCTCGATCGTCTTGATCCGGGCCAGCTCCTCGACCATCGAGCCGTCCCCGGTGGTCCCGAACGCGGTGGCCAGCTCGCCGATGATCTCGGTCCGCTTGATCGAGTCGATCGACAGATCCGCCTCCAGATCCAGCTTCGGGTCCAGCATCTCCGGCGGATACCCGGTCCGCGCACTGATGGTCTCCAGAACCACGCTGCCGACATCGGTGGAGCGCTGCGCGGGAATGGGTTCGGGTTCGACCACGACCGGCGGGGGTGCCTGCTCGACGACAACGGGAGCCGGAGGCGTCGCGCCGAGGTAGCCGAGCAGGACATCGCGTTGGGCGGCAACGGCTTCGCGCATGCCGTCGAGGAACTCCTTCACCACCGCGTCTCGCGACAACCCGGTGGGCACGGTCAGGCGTGGCGTTTCGGTGGCCGGGCGCAGGCCACCGTTGAGGGCCTTGCCGTGAGCGTCACGCACGAGTCCTCCATCCACGAACCACTGGGGGCGCTTGGGAATGTCGGCGAGCCGGACGGGAGTCGCCCGGCCGGTGAACAACGCCGTGGTGTCCACATCGACCCCGGCGACGGCCAGCTCGGCAACAGCACGAAGGAACCCGGGCAGATCCTGGTCACCCGGCGAGACCACGGTGAACGGTCGATCGCCCAGGATCTTGCGCACCAACGAAGTCAGCACACCGCCGGGACCGGCTTCCACGAACACCCGCGCACCCGCTGCGTACATGCCCTCGATCTGCTCGACGAACCGGACGCCGTGTGCGACCTGCGCGGCCATCGTGGCCCGGATGTCCTCGCCGTAGGGCGCAGCGTCCTTGTTGGACCAGACCGGGAACTCCAGCGGCTGCACCCACTGGGACTCCAGCGCTGCGGCGAACGTCTCGGCCGCCGAGGCCACGACCGGGCTGTGGAACGCGGCCGCGACCGGGATCGCCCGCACCGACAGTCCCGCTTCGGCCAGCGTAGCCATGGCGGCCGTGACAGCCTCAGTGGCGCCGGAGATCACGACTTGCTGGGGCGAGTTGTGGTTGGCCACCACGACATCCGGCGGCAACAGGTCCTGAACCTGTTCGCGGGACGCCGACACCGCGGCCATCGTTCCTGGATCGCCGCCGATCGCGGCCACGATCGACGCCGCCCGGGCCTCGCTCACCGCGATGAGCTGCTGCGGATCGAACGCGCCCGCTGCCGCCAACGCGACCAGCTCGCCGTAGCTGTGGCCGCCGGCGAGATCCGGGCGGATGCCCAGGGACGCCAGCAAGGACGTCATCGCCAGGCCCGCGATCCCGAGCGTCGGCTGGGCCACGGTCGTATCCGTGATCGCGGCCTTCTGCCGCGCGGCCCCCTCCGGCGTGATGGCCGCGGGCGGGAACATCACGTCCTCGTACCGCCCGCCGGACAGCCGCAGGAACTCCTGCAGCCGGGGGAAAGCCGTGAACAGGTCGAGCATCATGCCCGGCCGCTGGCTCCCCTGTCCGGGATACAGGAACGCGACCTGCGGAGGGCCTTCACCAGACCGGAACCCCACTTGCCCGTTCTCAACGGCGGCCAGCACTCCAGGCAGTTCGTCCAAACTGGACACGACCACCGCGGCTTGAATCGGCTGTGTCCCCACCGCCGAAGTGGCAGCCAGCGAACGAAGTGTCCACGGCCGCCCGGCCTCCTCGTTGGCCTGCACCAGACGAGCGAGCTGACGTGCCGCCCGCTGAGCGGCAACCTGGTCCGCACCCCGGAACACGAACAGCTCAGCAGGCCACTCCCGCAGGCCATGGCGAGGCTCGTCGACGCCGTCATACCCGGTGATGACCGTGTGGAAGTTCGTGCCGCCGAAGCCGAACGCGCTGATCCCGGCGGTCCGTTCACCCGCGGGCGCGGACCAGGTCCGGCGGCCGAACCCGAACGGGCTCGTCTCCCGGTCCCAGTAGGCGTTCGGGTTCTGAACGTGCAACGTACCCGGCCGGATTCCAGTGTGGACAGCCGTGGCGGCCTTGATCAGCCCGGCCAGCCCGGCGGTGCACTTGGTGTGCCCGATCTGCGACTTCACCGACCCGATCGTGCAGCTCCCGGCCGCCACGTCCGAGAACATCTCGGTCAGCGCGGCCAGCTCGGTCCGGTCCCCCACAACGGTCCCGGTCCCGTGCGCCTCGACCATCCCGACCGACTCCACCGGGACACCGGCCGCGGTGTAGGCCCGTTTCAGGGCACGGCGCTGCCCGTCGGCCCGGGGAGCGGTGAGCCCGAGCGAACGGCCGTCGCTGGACGCCCCGATCCCCTTGATCACCGCGTAGATCCGGTCGCCGTCCCGTTCGGCGTCGGCCAGCCGCTTGAGCACGACACAAGCGACGCCTTCGCCCAGCGCGATCCCGTCGGCCGCCGAGTCGAAGGTCGCGCACCGGCCGCTGGGCGACAGCGCCTTGACCGACGCGAACATCATGAAGTCGTGCGCGCTGTTGTGCAGGTCGACCGCCCCGCACAACACCATGTCGCTCGACCCGGTGCGGAGTTCCTTGCAGGCCACGTCCAGCGCGGCCAGGCTCGACGCGCAGGCCGCGTCCACCGTGTAGTTCGCGCCGCCGAGGTCGAGGCGGTTGGCGATCCGGCCGGCGATCACGTTGCCCAG
>CBIMJO010001182.1:0-3873 GCA_966244135.1 uncultured Actinocrispum sp.
GTGGGCCATCGGGAGCCAGGTCCGCGCAGGCTACGGCCAGACCGAGAACACCGCCATCTGCACCCTCAACCCCGCCTCCGACGTGCGGCTGGGGACCGTGGGCGTCGCCAGCCCCTCCGTCGAGGTGCGGATCGCCGCCGACGGGGAGATCCTGACGCGCTCAGCGGGCGTGTTCCAGGGCTACCTCAACATGTCCGCGTCGCCCGTCGACGACGAAGGCTGGCTGCACACTGGCGACATCGGGACGCTGGACGACGACGGCTACCTGCGGATCACCGACCGCAAGAAGGACATCATCATCACGGCCGGCGGCAAGAACATCTCCCCGTCCGAGATCGAGAACCTGCTGAAGGTGTCGCCGTACATCAGGGAAGCGATCGTGATCGGCGACCGCAGGAAGTACATCACCGCGCTCATCGGCATCGAACTGGAGACTGTCGGCGACTGGGCCACCCGCAGAGACCTGCCCTACACCACATACGCGGACCTCTCCGGGAAACCCGAGGTGTTCGCACTGATCCGGAACGTCGTGCACGCCGCCAACCGGCAGCTGGCGCAGGTCGAGCACGTGAAGAGGTTCTGCCTGCTGGACAAGGAACTGGACCACGAGGACGGCGAACTCACCGCCACCCAGAAGGTCAAACGCGCCGCCATCGCCCGCCGCTTCGCCACCGAGATCGAGGAGATGTACCGATGAGCCCGCGCTTTGCGGACCTGGGCCGGGAGGGGGTGTGTTGGGGATGACGGTGTTCTTGCAGAACTGTTTCGCGGGGTTGGCGCTGGGGTCGACCTATGCGTTGGTGGCGTTGGGGTTTGTGGTTATTTTCAAGTCGACGGGGGTCATCAACTTCGCGCAGGGTGGGTTGTTGGCGTTGGGGGCGTATTTGGGTTATACGTTCTCTAACAACCTGTTGGTGGGGTTTGGGATCGCGATTGTGCTGGCGTGTGTCACCGCCGCTGTGGTGGGGGCGGGGTTTGAGCGGATTGTGTTGCGGCGGATGGTGGGGCAGCCGCCGTTCGCGGTGATCATGATCACCATCGGGCTGCTGTTCGTGCTGGAACCGTTGATCACGGCGATCTGGGGATTTGACAACAAGCAGGTCCGCAATCCGTGGAACATCCAGACCGTTGAGGTCGGTGGGTTGGTGTTCGGGGTCCGGGACTTGTGGACCATTGGGTTGACGGCCGCGGTGGTGGCCGGGTTCTTCGTGTTCTTCCGGTATTCGTCGCTGGGGTTGGCGATGCGGGTGACCGCTTTCGATCCTGAGGCGGCGTTGGCGCAAGGGATCAGTGCGAAGCGGGTGTACGCGGTGTCGTGGGCGATCGCGGCGGCGTTGGCAGCCTTGGCGGGAATCGCGATGGCGGCGGGGCCCGGTGGGTTGTCGCCGTCGATTGGGTTCATCGCGTTGGCCGCGTTCCCGGCGATGATCGTGGGCGGGATGGACTCGCCCGCGGGCGCGGTGCTCGGCGGGTTGGTCATCGGGCTGGCCGAGGCGCTCACGCGTGGGTACCAGGACCAGTTGTTCTCGTGGGCCGGGGACAACGTGAGTGTGATCGTTCCCTATCTGCTGATGATCGTGATCCTGTTGATCCGGCCCTATGGGCTGCTCGGGACCAAAGACGTGAGGCGGGTCTGATGGGCAAGGCGCATCGCAACCTGGTCCGCGACTACAAGCAGGACCTGCGGCTGTTCGGCTCGCCGATGGCGAGAACCGGGCTGGTGCTGATGCTGGGCGTGCTGATCCTGCTGCCGATGGTGATCCAGGACGACTTCTGGCTGTCGGTCCTCATCTACGTCGGGATCACGGCGGTCGGCGCGATCGGGCTGAACCTGCTGACCGGCTACTGTGGACAGATCTCGCTCGGGCACGCGTTCTTCATCGGCGCGGGCGCCTACATCACCGGCTGGTTCGGCGGGAAGCTCGGGCTGCCGCTGCCACTCTGGCTACCGCTGGCCGCGATCACCGGCGGCCTGCTCGGCGCGGTGGTGGGGCCGTTCGCCCTGCGGCTCAGAGGCCACTACCTGGCGATCGTGACGCTGGGACTGGTGTTCATCGGCGAACACATCTGGCGCAACTTCAAGGGCCTCACCGGCGGGAACTCCGGGACGTCGATCAACGCCGACCTGAGCCTCGGCCCGCTGGACTTCAAGCGGATCGAGCTCGCGGGCGAGGTGTACTCGCGCAACCAGGGCTACTTCTGGCTGGTGTGGGCGCTGGTCGCGGTGGTCGCCCTGCTGGTCAAGAACCTGGTGCGGACGCGGCCCGGCCGGGCCCTGCAGGCCGTGCGGGACCGCGATCAGGCCGCTGAGGTGATCGGTGTCCGGGCGGGGCGGTACAAGATCGGCGCATTCGTGGTGTCCAGTGCGATCGCGTCGGTGGCCGGTGCGCTTTTCGGGGCGTACCAGCAGTTCGTGAGTCCGGATGAGTGGAACCTGTTGCTGTCCATCCAGTACATCGCGATCGTCATCGTCGGTGGGCTGGGGACGGTGTTCGGGTCGATTCTGGGGGCCGTGTTCGTCGGGGCGTTGCCGGCGTTGATCGACCGGTTCGGCGATGCCATCCCTGGGGTTCAGACGAGTGTGGGAGGTGAGGGTTTCATCAGCGTGTTCGCCCTGAACCAAGCGATTTTCGGGGTGCTCATCGTGATCTTCCTGGTGTTCGAGCCGAGGGGGCTCGCCGGGATCTGGCTGCGGATCAAGGCCTACTTCAAGTCCTGGCCGTTCTCGTACTGAGACTCAAGGAGGAGTTGCCATGCGAGGCACGATCACACTGGCGGTGGCCGCCGCGCTGCTGGTCGCAGCATGCGGCGGCGCGGGCGACAAGAGCGGCGGTGCGACTGGTGGCACCGCGGGAGCCCCGCAGAACACAGCGGGGTTCGACGGCACGACGATCAAGCTCGGTGTGCTGAGTCCGTTGTCCGGCCCGGTGGCGGTGATCGGCCTGCCGCTGACCGCGGGCAACAAGATCTGGTTCGACGCGCTCAACGCCAAGGGCGGCGTCGCGGGCAAGTACAAGGTCGAACTGGTCCAGGAGGACACCCAGTACAAGCCGGACGTGACCGTCCAGCAGTACAACAAGATCAAGGGCAACGTGGTCGCGTTCACCCAGGTGCTGGGCACCGCGCCGACCCTCGCGGTGCTGCCCCAGCTCAAGACCGACAAGGTGCTGGCCGCGCCCGCGTCGCTGGACGCGTTCTGGGTGCGGGAACCGAACCTGCTGCCGGTCGGCGCGCCCTACCAGATCCAGGTCATCAACTCGATCGACTACTACATGACCGAGGGCGGCGGCACGAAGGACTCCAAGATCTGCAACATGATCCAAGACGACGTGTACGGCGAGGCCGGGCTGGCGGGCCTCACCTTCGCCGCCCAGAAGTACGGCTTCACCATCGCGACCACCCAGCGGTACAAGACCGGCACGGAGAACTTCGCCGGGCAGATCCAGGCCCTGGCCGGGGCGGGCTGCCAGATGGTGTTCCTCACCGCGACGCCGAGTGACGCGGGCAAGATCTGGGGCACGGCCGCGCAGGCCCGGTTCGCACCCAAGTGGTACGCCCAGTCCCCCGCCTACGCGTCCGCGCTCTCCAAGTCGCCGCTCACCCCGTACCTGCAGCAGACCACGTTGATCGTGGCCGAGGGCACGGAGTGGGGCGACGAGAAGGTGCCCGGGATGAAGGGCATGGTCGACGGGGTGGCCAAGTTCGGGCCGGGCCAGCAGCCCGACTACTACCTGGCGTTCGGCTACAACCAGGGCCGCGCGATGACGGCCGTGCTGGAGAAGGCCGTCCAGCTGGGCAACCTGTCCCGGGACGGCATCCTCGAGGCGTCGAAGCAGCTCGGCTGGGCCGCCGAGCTGGCGCGACCCATCGGTG
>CBIMJO010001183.1:0-3872 GCA_966244135.1 uncultured Actinocrispum sp.
CGTGCCGGTCCGCGATCGCGTGCAGATGCTCGTTGTAGATGGCCACTTTGGCGCGGACCCGGCGCACCATCGGCATCGCCTTGGGGTCCGGCCCGGCGAACAGCAGCACCTCGCTGCCGGCCTGCTGAAGCTCCACAATGGCCTGGTCCATCTTGGCCGCCAGCTCGTCCACATCGCTGCCGGGCACGATCAGGTCGTTGCCGCCGGCGCAGATCGTCACCAGGTCCGGCGCTGCGGCGATCGCCTGCGGCACCTGCTCGGCGATGATCTCGTCCATCATCTTCCCGCGGATCGCCAGGTTCGCGTACCGGAAATCCGGATCGCGGACGGCCATCAGCTCGGCCAGCCGGTCGGCCCACCCCCGATAGCCCCCATCCTGGCCGGGATCGCTCAACCCTTCGGTGAAGCTGTCCCCAATGGCCACCCAGCTGCCCCAGCCCACGACATCCCTCCCGCCAAAATCGTTGCCACCCCCAACCAACAACCCAGGATGCCTAACGACCCGCTGGTTACGCCACCGAAGGTTGGCCGCCAGTGGCCCGGGTTACACACTGTTATTGTCACCGTCCCATCACGACTCCGGAGCCTTCCCGGAACCGATCACACCATCCGCGCATCACAGTTACGATGCGAAGTTGGAACGCGATCGCCTATCCGGGGGACACCGATGCCAGACGGTGCGCCGCAGCAGCCACCACTCGACCCGGCTGCCCAGCGAGCACAAGAGCAGATGCGCCAGTGGAAACAACAACACCAGGACCCCAACTCCGGTGGTGGCTGGTTCGGCAACGTGATCTCCACTGTCGATGGCCTGGTCGCGGCCGCCGAGGCCGGCCAGTTCGCCGTCGACCCGAACACGGGTGCGGCGATCATCAAACAGCTGACCGATGTGCAGGACAGCATCAGCGACATGCGTATGGCGTCCGGCCGTACCGGCCTGACCTCCCAGCTCGGCGGCGGCTATGCGGAGCAGGTGTCCACGTTCAACCAGCAGGTGAACAAGGAAGGGCCGGATCTGCTGGCCAAGTTCGGCGCGGAGGTCGAGCAGCTGAAGTCGGCGGTGTCGAAGAGCATCCAGAACTATCACGGCTCGGACACCGGCAACCGGCAGAACATCAGTAACGCAGGGGATGGTGTTCAGTGAGGTCAGTCACAGGGGGAGTCCTCGCCTGCCTGGTGGCGTTGACGGTCGCCGGCTGTTCGCAGACCACATCCGGCACACCTCAGGCTTCGAGCGGTGCGAACTCGTCGACAGCCACCACGAAGAGTCCGGGGACCGCGACGAGTGGTTCCGCGAAGCCGTCGCTGGCCGATCTGGACCCATGCACCTTGCTTTCGGCGGCTGACGTGGCGCGAATCGGCACAGCGGCCGGCCAGCGCGATGGCAAGTCCTGCCGGTTCAAGGCTTCGGGCAAGTTCGGCGTTGAGATCACCCTGGTTCCCAACGGTGGCATTGCCGACTTGAACACGGCGAATTCCGAGGCGAGCCCGATCAAGGTCGGTGCCCGGCAGGGTGTGAAGGTTCTGGACAAGGGTAACGCGGTCTGCGCTATCGGCATCGCCGTCACCGACAAATCGTCTGTGCTGGTCATCGGCTCGAGCGTGACCGCGGTTTCCGCGGAGGCCGGATGTCCTTATGCCAACGACGTCGCGACCATTATCGAACCGAAGTTGCCTTAGGGGGGACGACATGGGCGACGAGCGCGATATTCCCAAGCCGGACACCTCGTACATGGGTGTTTCGCATGAGCAGCTGAAGAGCTGGACCGACAAAGGCCAGCCTGCGGGCGCGAATGAACTCGGTGAGAGCTGGCAGAAACTGGGGAACGGGCTGACCGAGGCGGCCGAGAACCTGATGGTGGCCGTGTTCGGATCCGAGTCCGGATGGACCGGGCAGGCCGCGAACGCGATGCGTGCGCAGCTCACCAAGGTCGCCGACTGGAGCCAGAAGACCGGCGAGTCCTTCAACAAGGCGAGCGAGGCCTTCAACAAACAGGGCGAGTCGGTCGAGACCGCCAAGTCGTCGATGCCCGAAGTCGTCAAGTACGACCCGGGGCAGATGATCAAGGACGCCGCGACCAGCGGGAACCCGATCAAGATCGCCATGTTGCCGTACTCCATGCATAAGCAGGCCGAGGCATCGAAAGAGGCGCACCAGCAGGCGGCGACGGTTGTGGCGAAGCGGGATGAGCAGCTCGCGTTGGCGGCTGCGTCCATTCCGCCGTTTGAGGCTCCGCCCACGTTGAGTGGGGAGGACGGGAAGAAGCCTGGCTCGGGGGAGCAGGAGTTTCCGGGGTCTTCGGGGCATAGTGGCGCCAATCAGCCGGGGCCTGGGAATCCGGGTAATCCCGGCGGTGGGTTCCATCCTGGGAATGGGCCTGGGAACGGGCCCGGCCGGGGTCCTGGAAATGTTCCTGGGCCGGGTCCTGGGCCTGGCTTTATTCCCGCTAATCCTGGGCAGCCTGGGAATGGGTCGACGGGTACGGCCGGGTATTTGCCGCCTGCGGATCTTCCGTCGAATACGAGCAACAACTTCCAGCAGACGCCTTCGAATGGGCCTGGTGGCAGCGGCCCTTATGGGGGCGGTGGGCCTTTTGGCGCGCCTTATGGCTCGGGTGGGTTCGGGCCTGGGGCCAGCAGCGGTACGGGGACTGGGGCGCGGCCGGGGTCTTTCGGGCCTACGGGGCAGGGCGCCGGTTCTGGGGCTGGTGGTGGTCCCGGTGCTGGTGGGATGGGGCGTGGCGGCGCTATGGGTGCCAGCGGCGGGCGCGGTGGGATGGGTGCTGGTGGGGCTGGTGGGCACAAGGGGGAGGGTGGTGAGGACGGGGAGCACCAGCGGCCCTCGTACCTGGTCGAACCCGATCCCGACGCGATGTTCGGCACCGACCAGCTGACCGCGCCGCCGGTGATCGGCGGATGATCTCGGAGCTGTCGCTGCCCGCGGTGGACACCCTCTGGGAGGACCTGCGGCTCGGCAGCGTGCCGTTCCCGCTCGAGATCCCGTCGCACGGCGAGACGCTGGAGGAACGCGGCCGGATCAAGGCCGCGGTCTACACCGACCTGGAACGCCGCGGCCTGGTCCGCAACCGGCGCGCCGAACCCGAGCTGGAGGACATGCTGCACCTGCTGGCCCGCCCCGCGGTCAGCATCGACGCGGTGGCCATGCTGGACATGAACGGCACCCCGCTCAAGGCGATGGTGGTCGCGACCGGACGGCAGGCGCTCAAGGTCGTCCAGCAGGACCTCAAGCTCGCGCTGATGCCGATCCGCGAGACCGCGCTGGCCGCCGAGATCGTCGGCGTGCTGCCCGCGGTCCGCCCGGGGCCGGGCGTCCCGGTGAGCATGCCGGTGAGCGAGCTCAACCCCGGCGCGCACCGCCGCCCCGACCCCGAAGACAAGATCAAGCTGCAACGCATCCAGACGATCATGCAGCGGCCCATCACACGTGCGGGCGAATTCGGCGTCACTGTGCGTGATCCACAAGGGCGTCCGCATCGGCAGCCGGGGATCAGCTGGTTCGACACCGACGCCGGCCGGTTCATGAACATCGTGCGCCGTTCCGGTGACGGAGAGGAGTGGCTGACGCTCACTCCCGCCGACGGTTCGCGCATTGCGCACCGTTTGTCCGAAGAACTCCTGCAAGCTCTACGCCGTTAGGCCTGCCTAAGCTCACTTCGATCAGGCAGGCTGGAGGGGTGGAGAAGCGGGAGTCGCTCGCCGAGGTCCTCGGCGGGCGGAGGGGCGCGGTGGACGCGAGCATCCCGCCGCTGGCCTTCGTGGCAGGCTGGCTGGCGGCGAACCAGTCGATCGGGCTGGGTGCGGCCGCGGCGGTGGGGGTGGCGTGTGGAGTGGTCTTCGTCCGGCGGCAACTC
>CBIMJO010001184.1:0-3867 GCA_966244135.1 uncultured Actinocrispum sp.
TCATGATCATCGGGGTGGTCTACTGGCGGGTCGACGGCGTGCTGCTGTCCCTGCTCTCGGATACCCGCCAGGTCGCCGCCTACGGTCTGGCCGTCCAGCTGGCGTTCACGCTGAACATGCTGCCGCAGGTGTTCTCCCGCACCGCGCTGTCGACGATCAACGAGGGCTACGCCACCGACCCCGAACGCTTCAGGCGCGCGGTCGCGAGCGGCTACAAGTTCCTGCTGCTGTTCGCCACCCCCGTCGCCGTGCTCGGCATCCCCTTGGCGGGCCGCATGATCACCGCCATCAGCTCCGAAGAGTTCGCCTCCGCCGCCACCCCCGTGCTGCGCCTGTTCTTCGTGGCCGTCGGCATCACCTTCCTGACGTCGATCATCAGCGACGCCATGGTCGCGGCCCACCAGCAGAAGTACCTGACCACGCTGTCCACAGTGAACCTGATCGTGAACATCGCCCTCAACGCCGCCCTGATCCCGCTGTTCGGTGCGGTCGGCTGCGCCATCGCCCTGATCGTCACGGAACTGTCGGGCGTCGTCTTCACCCAGATGCGCCTGCGTAAAGTCGGTGTGGACCCCCTGCCGTTCACCTACATCCTGCGGCTGCTGCCGGGCCTCAACCTCGCCCTGCTGGGCATGCTCGCCACCTGGAGCCTCCCCCTCGCCTTCCCGCTGATCGCCGGCTCCCTCGGCTACTTCGCCGGCGCCCTCATCGGCGGCGCCATCCCCCCCGAAATGCGCGCCGCCCTCTTCGGCGCCATCAAACCCGGCAAGAAGTCACCGGCGTGACGGAATCAACACGACCGGGTGAAGGGGACAGTGGGGGCCGGGTCAATCGAGCATGAGTGTGGGCCAGGGCGTACAAGGCTGGTGGGGAGGCTGAGTAAGGTGACGCGATGTGACTAGTGGGCGGCCGTTTGTCGTGCTGGTGGTGAGTTATCGGCGGGCGGATCTGCTGCGGCGGTGTCTGGACAGCGTCCACAAGCACCTGGGTGGATGCCGGGTGATGGTGTGGGACAACTTGTCGGCGGGCAGTGCTGAGGTGCGGGAGCTGGCGGCCGGGTATCCGGATGTGGAGTGGACGTTCTCGGCACGCAACGTGGGCTACGCGGCGGCGGTGAACGGGCTCGCCGCCAAGGCCGGGGACGCGGACCTGCTGCTGCTCAACCCGGACGCGGAACTCACCGGCCCGCTGACGAAAAGCCGCGCTGCGATCAAGGACCCGCGGGTCGCCGCGGTCTCGCCGAAGGTGGTCGAACCGGATGGCGGCCCGGAGTGGGATGTGGCCCGGCGCAAGCAGACCGTGCTGCGCTCGCTGGTCAGCCATTCCGGCTACGGCAAGAGGTTGCGCGGCCGCCCGCTCTCCGACTACTACGCCGGTGAGCCCCAGGATGTCGACGGTTACCTGTCCGGCTGCTGCCTGCTGATCTCCGGTGCCGCGTGGCGCGAGCTGGGTGGGTTCGACGAGAAGTTCTTCCTGTACGGCGAAGAAGCGTCCTGGCAGCGCAAGGCCAAGGAGCACGGCTGGCGGCTGGTACTGGCCGACGAGAGCGACGTGAAGCACGGCGCGGCGGGCACGATGGCCGGGGATCCGTTGGCGGAGCGCCGATCCCGCGACCTGCTGCGCGCCGGTCAGGCTGAGATGCTGGGCATGGGCAACTATGGCCCGGGCGCGTTCTTCACCGCGGGCCTGGCCGTCCTCGACCGCGTGCAACGCTCCCACCGCAAGGACCGCGAGAAGGAACGCCAGGCGGCCAAGGCCAAGGCCGGCCCCGGCAAGCCGAGCATTCTGTTGACCACCAACGAACTCTGCCAAGGCGGCGCCGAGCGCCAACGTGTCCTGCTGGCGAACGAACTGTCCAAGCGCGGATATCCGGTCACGATCGCCTGCCTGCAGCACTTCGGCCCGCTCACCCCGGAACTCGACCCGAGTGTGCGCCTGATCCTCACGCCGTGGTGGCAGCCGCTGGTGGACCTGCCGACCGGCAACGCCGTGCTGATCACGGGGATCACCAACACCGAAGCCGGGTTCGCGCTCGGCTGGAAAGCCGCCAACCGCAAGGGCCGCTGGCTCGCGGCGACCCACGAGCCGGCGGTGTCCGACGGCCCGACCTACGGCGGCAAACTGGCCAAGGTGATCAACCGCAGCGACGGCGTGATCGCGCTCTCGCCCAGGCACTGGATCGACATCACCAAGCACCAGTCCTTGCACACCAAGCATTTCCTCGCACCCAACGGCGTTCCCGCGCAGCAGGACCGCGGCTACCACCCGCAAAGCCCGCTGCGGCTGGGCATGCTCAGCCGGATGGTCGAGCACAAGAACCCGCACCTCCTGGTGAACGCGCTCGACATGATGAACGACCTCGACTGGACGCTGGACATCTTCGGCGAGGGCCCGGACCGGCCGAAGCTGCAGGCCCAGACGCCCGAACGGCTAAGCCACAAGGTCCGCTGGCGTGGCGCCTCGCCCGGGCCGGGCCACGCCTTCGCCGATATCGATGTCCTGTGTGTTCCCAGCCGGGCCGAAGCGTTCCCACTGGTGATCGTCGAGGCGATGGCGCGGGGTGTGCCCGTTGTCGCTTCGGCGGTGGGTTCCGTGCCCGATGTGCTGGACAATGGTGCTGCCGGGGTGCTCGTCGAGCCGGTCACCATGGAGGCGTGGGCGACGGCGCTGCGACCGATCATCGAAGAACCGACCCGGCTCGGCCCGCTCGCCGCGGCGGGGGCGCGCCGGGCCGCCGAACTGTACACAGTGGACGCAATGACCGACGCGTACGAGACCGCGATCGCGGCGGCGCTATGAGAGTGCTGTGGCTGTCGCCGTGGATGCGCACCCTGTCGCGGGTGCATGTCGAGGCCTTGCAGGACGCCGGGCACGAATGCCTGCTGATCACGTCCGACCAGCACTACGAGAAGACCACGCCGAGGCCGTACGAGCGCGTCCTTGACCCACGCCCCAAGGACATGCGCACGGTTGGCCCGTTACTGCGGACCGTGCGGGAGGCACGGCGCTGGCGGCCGCATGTGGTCGTGGTCGAGCTGGTCTGGGATCCGCGCTGGACGTTGTTCACCCGCCTGGCGCCGTCCGTGCACCTGATCCACGACGACCAGCCGCACGACGAGACCGAGGTGCGGCCGGGCTGGCAGCGCCGGTTGTTCGCCCGGTTCTCCGAGCGCGCCACCCGGGTCGTGGCGTTCAGCGAGCACGTCGCCAAGCGCCTGCCGTACCCGGCCAGCGTGGTGCCGCTGACCAGCGACGTGCCCGACACCGACCTGCCCGAGCCGCCGATCGAGCGGCACGACTTCGTGCTGTACGGCCGGATGGCGCCGTACAAGAACGTCCCGGTCGCACTGCGGGCCTGGGAGCAGCACCTGTTGTCCGGTCAGCACAAGGGCGACCGGCTGCTGCTGCTCGGCGACGGCCCGCTGGACGTGTCCGAACAGGACCTTCCGCCGCGCTGCGAATGGCGCCGGGAACGGTATTCCTATGCGGAAGTCCTGCCGCTGCTGGCCCGTGCCAAGGCTTCCCTGGTGCACTACCGGCTCGCCACGCAGAGCGGCGTGCAGCTGCTGTCGATGCAGCTCGGCGTGACCCCGATCGTCTCGGATTCCGGTGGCCTGGCGGAGTTCCAGCCACCGGACGAGCCCGGGATCGGGGTGGACGACGTCGAGGGCCTGGCGGCCGCGTTCGGCGAGCTGGCCGACCCGGATGTGGCGCAACGGCGCGGGGACGCGAGCCGCAAGCACTTCGAACGGAGGTTCAGCGCGGCCGCGGCCGTGGACCGGCTCGCGGACGTCCTGGCGCAGGCCGCTCGCGACGATTCCTGAAAATCCACCCGAAAACCAGTCCCAGGTTACTGCATTCGGCGGA
>CBIMJO010001185.1:0-3857 GCA_966244135.1 uncultured Actinocrispum sp.
CCACACTTCCTGGACCATCACCCACCCCCATGGCACCGGCCGCGTCTACCCCAACTTCCCCGACCCCACCCTCCCGGACTGGAAAACCGCCTACCACGCTGAGAACTACCCCCGCCTCGCCGCGATCAAGTCCCGGTACGACCCTGACCGTTTTCTGCGTTTCCCGCAATCATTGTGAGACCGACTGGCACTGTTGGTTCAAGGGGCCTGCTGCCAACACACTTCGCCAGCCGCTTCTGGCGCCTTCGGACCTGCCGCATCCAGTAGCCGAAGATCACCAGGAACAGCCCCAACAGTTGCACAGCCTTGAACGGCAGGAGGTAGATGCTGTCATTCGCGTCCAGCCGGACCTGCGGTTCGCTGGGATCGACCACCAGGTGGATGCGCTCTCCGACGGAAAGGTGGGCATCGCTGGCGAACTGGAAGTCCCGGTCGCGGAATTCGTCCGGCCGATCGGGCTGGTAGGTATAGAGCGTGAGGCTGGTTCCGGTCGACAAGTCAGGCGTGGTGTCGATCTGTGAGATCGTTACCGCTTCCCGTGAGTCCCGGTAGTGCTGCAGTGCCAGGATGGCCCCGCCGACGCCCAGCACTGTGACGATCACGCCGAAGATCAGAGTGAACCGGATCCGCCCAGGCCGCCCGGTGATCCCAGGGAAACTAGCCCCAAGGCTCACCCCACTGTGGACCTTCGCTGTGTGCAGACCGGTAACGACCACCCAGACCACACCGACGGCGATGCCGGCGAAGGTAGCCAGTCCCATGTTCTCGGCGAGGATGCCTTCCGCGATCAGGTACGCCGACAGACCCAGGAGCACGGTGGACAGGATGGCGGCCCAGAAACCGGGTGCTGGGTTCCGTTCGGGTTCGGCAGGCACATCCGGTTCGGCCGCGGCGGGGACCTGCCCGTCGAAATGCTCGGCGAGCTGACTTTCACATGCCGCCCGCCCCTCGCGCACGGCGTTGCCGACGAGTTGCGGCTTGACCTGGAACTTGGCGGTGGCCAGCCCGTCGTAGGGGACCATGATCAGATAATCGGTGGCCCCGGCACCGACCCACGGTGCGACTCCGGTGCCCACCGCCAGTGCAGACCTGGCCGCAGGCAGCAGCGTGCTGCCGATCGTCCGGGAAAAGGCCAGCATGACGAGGAACAGCAAGGCGATGCAGAACGCCGACAACACGGTCGCGGTGGCGCCCAGAGCCAGCGGGACAGGCGACACCCCGGTGGGGTCATCGGCGAACCAGGTCCACAGGCCCCTGAACTCCCGCCGGATGCCGAGCCCGAAGGCGACCACGATGCCCGCCAGTGCGACCAGGATGATCAACCGGGTGATGGTGTTCGACAAGGTCGTGCCGAAAGCCCAGAGGAACGGGTTGCGTGCGCTCTGCAGAGTGCCCTTGTCGAACGAGGCCGGACCCGAGTGTTCGTACTCGATCCAGTCCGGCCGGAACGGTACGGACGTGTGTGGGGTGCCGAGCGCGAAGTGCAGCGTCTTCCGCGAACGCTCATCGCTCAGTTCCTTTGAGGACTCTTCGGCATCCCCGGCCGAGGTGGCCGTTCGGATCCATTCCTGGAATGACGCGTCCTGGAACACGAACCGGGGAAAATTCGCCCAAGCGCCGCCGTCGACCAGCCGGCGCGACGCGTAACCGTCCTTGGTCCGGTTGACTGCCCGAGCCGATGGGAACGCGCCGGGGATGGCGCTGGAGGCCAGCACAGCGGAGGTCACGGACAGGTCCGGTGTGGTGTGCACGGAGAACACGATCGGTGAGCTCGTCGCGAGGTCCAGTGCCACCACGTAGAGCGTGATCTGCGACCGGTATAGGTCCTTGAACGTGACGGGCGAGGCCGGATCACCTGGCACCTTGTCACGGAGCAGGACTTCCAGTGCCGAGCCCAGGTGCCGATTGTCGAATATCCCGTCCTGCAGGCCGAGGATCATCTTGGTCCAGCTGTGTTTGACCGTCATCAGCAAACCGGGAACCGCCGCCCGGATCGCGTCCGCGCAATAGCCGGCCGCGATCAATGCGGCGGTGATGGCGCCCGCGGAGGTGCCGGCGACCGCGCCGAACCACATCCCACGGGCTTCGACAGCCTGCAACGCACCCGCATAGCCGATGCCCTTGGCGCCGCCGCCTTTGAACACACCATTGACGAGTATGGTCATCGCGGACCTCCGAACCCCTCCGCCCCTGTGTGCCGTTATCGGCGTTGGCGCCCGATGGGTTTCGGTGTGGACGGTTCATTGTGGAGACGTTGCATTTCCGACACCCCGCTGTGACCAGCAGCTTCTGTTCTATGAACGCCGAACTAATGGCGGGGTACCAGATATGTGAGGCACGCGCTCGGATGATCTCCGCCGAGTCGCCGGGGCGTGTTGGTGGATTCGGTATTTGTGTGGGTTGGGGATGGGGAAGGGGAATGCGAAACAGGGCAAGCGGGGGAACCGCTGCGAGGAAAACTTGATCCGGAGTTCATGGACGGCTTGCCGAGATCGCGGTCGAGTTCTCGCCGCCCTGACCCAAAGGACCGCCAATCGGGCAGTTCGGGGCGGCCAGGCTCCGGGTTTCGCCCGGATGGCCGACTGGTCGGGCGTATTGGTGGGGATCACTGACAGTCTTGATGGGACTGGGATGCAGTTGCACGGCGCTTATGGTTCTGGCGCCAGTCTGCGGATGTACAGCCCCGACAACAAACAGAAGAGTGGCACTTACTCGATTGGGTACAAGGAAAAGGCCGGCACCGAGGAGATCACGCGGTACCTGCCTACCCACGCGCCGCCGCGGGGCGGGTGGTTGTGGGATGGGCATTTCTGGGACAGTACGGCGTTGTGGTTGGGGCACAGCCGGTTCCAGCCCGGGACGACTGGGCCGGGTGATACCGGGACGGATGTCCGCGCCGACAACGACCACCTGATCTCCATCCCCGTTGTGCAAAATGCCGAGACGAAGCGCAGTTTCCTGATCTCGTCCCGGGTTCAGGTGCCGAGCCACCCGAATGCCCGCTATGGCCTCAGACCGCAGCCCTACCTCGACCGTGGCGGGCTCGGGCTGACCAGTCCCGGTGGGATCGGCAACCGGGTCATCGACCTCGCGCCGGTCGTCGACCAGTGGAACGTCCTGCAGATCCGGGCGGACATCACGACGAACGGCGGCACCAAGGCCGACGCGTCCGACGACACCGGCAAGGTCACGTATCGATACTTCCTGAACAACGCGGAGGTCGGGACCGCGGACATGTTCGACCTGGTGGCCTCGGCGATGCACCCTGGCCAGGGCGACGTCCGGTTCGGGCCCGCGTTCGGCCTGGCCCGCGGGTGGCAGGGCGACGCGCCGGAAGCCCTCGTCGACACCATCGCGGTCTATGACCTGCAGAACGTGCCGTTCCGGACCTCCTGGATCGGCGAGACCACGTTGCCCGAGGACGCGGCGAAGTACGCGGAGGACCGCTGGATGCCGCGTCAGCGCAACGTCGGGCAGAACGTCCAGGCGCTGTGGGTCGATCCGGCGCCCACGGCCGACGGCAAGACGCTGATCTACACCAACACCCACTGGGACGAGTCCGCCCGGGCGACCGGGATCTACGTCTACGACGGCAAAGGCGTGATCCGCCCCTACGGAACCCTGGGGGCCTACGGGATCATGTTGGGCGGCCTCGCGATCACCGGTGACGCCAACTACATCTACGCGTCCTACGAACGAATGGTCGACGATCCGGCGATACCGGGGGCGAAGAAGGTCGACGCCTCCTGTATCGCCCGCTACCCGAGAAACGCAAGGAGATCGCCGTCCAGGACCCACGCGGAATGGCCTGCTCCACAAAGGACAACACGCTGTGGGTGATCGTCGAAGGCGGGGCG
>CBIMJO010001186.1:0-3853 GCA_966244135.1 uncultured Actinocrispum sp.
ACTGACCCGGACCAAGTACGACGGCGCCGGGCGGGAGAGCGAGTCGGTCTACCAGGCCGGTGCGTTCGACAAGTGGAGGAAGCTCACCACGTACGACGGCGACCGCGTGAACGTCACGCCGCCGGCGGGTGAAACGCCGACGACCACCATCAGCGACGCGCTCGGCCGGATCACCGAACTGCGCAGGTACCGTGGGACGAAGCCGGAAGGGGACTTCGACGCCACCCGGTACAAGTACACCAACGCCGGTGACGTCGCCGAGCTGACGGGCCCGGACGGTGTCGTCTGGCGGTACGGCTACGACCTGCGTCGCCGTCAGACCTCGTCGTCGGATCCGGACACGGGCGCGAAGACGGCGACCTACGACGACGCCGGCCGGATGACGTCCACAAAGGACGCCCTGGGGCAGGTCCTCGCGTACGCCTACGATCCACTCGGCCGCAAGACCGGGATGTATGAGGATTCTCTCCAGGGCAAGAAACTCGCGGAGTGGACGTACGACGCCGCCAACTCCGGCAAGGGACTGCCGGCGACTACGACAAGGTTCGTTGACGGGAACGCGTACACGACGGCCATCGACACCTACACGGCGTTGAACAAGCCGCTGTACACGTTCGTCACCATTCCTGCGTCCGAAGGCGCGCTCGCTGGCAAGTACGAGCTCGACTTCGGCTACGGCAAGGACGGCAGCGTCACCAGCGAGACCTACCCGAAGTTCGCGGCTGCCGGTGCCGGGGACCAGACGGTCACCTACAACCTCGACGACTGGGGAAGACCGACATCCACCACGACCGGCGCGGGTGTCCTGCTCGCCGCCGGCACGACGTACACGCGTTACGGCGAGGTACAACGGATCGAACAAGGCACTACCGGTGCACGGGCGTGGCAGTCGTTCTACTACGAGACGAACACGCGGCGGCCGATGCGGACCGTTGTGGACGCGGAAGTTTCCAAGCCGATGCAGTCCGACGTGCACTACACCTACGACGACGCGGGCAACGTCACCTCCATGGCCGATCTGACCATGGACGCGCCCTCGGACGTCCAGTGTCTCCGGTACGACGGCCTTCGCCGGCTGACTGACGCGTGGACCGCCGCTCCGGCCGACTGGCGGGAGCAGAACGGTGACCAGAACGGAGGATGTACTGCCGCACCAGCAGTCGCCGAAGGCGCCGCACCGTACTGGACGTCGTACAGTCTGGGTTCCGGAGGCAACAGACTGGAGGAGACTCAGCGCACGCGCACCACAACGGCGAAGCGCACGTACACCTACCCGAACGCGGACCAGCCCCAGCCGCACAGCGCGCGGTCGGTGAGCGGCCCGGCCGGAACCGAGACCTACGACTACAACGCGGTGGGGGAGACCACTCGCAGAGTCAAGGGCGACGCCGGTCAGACGCTCAGCTGGGACCGTGAGGGGCATCTGGCCTCGGTGACGGACAACGGCAAGGTCACGTCGTACGTCTACACCGCGGACGGATCCCGGTTGCTGCGCAAGGATCCGAGCGGAACCACGCTGTACGTGGGCAAACAGGAGATCTGTGTGCCGGCCGGTGGTGGCAAGCCCGTGGTCACCAGGTACTACAGCCACGGCAACGCGACCATCGCCATGCACGACGGCACCAGGTTGCTGTACCTGGGCGCGGATCAGCAAGGCACCGCGCAGATCGCGATCGACACGGCCAACCTCGCCGTGACCCGCCGGCGTCAGACCCCTTACGGCGCACCACGTGGAGCGGCGGCGAACTGGCCGGGCGATCGTGGTTTCGTCGGCGGGACAAAGGATGCCTCAACCGGCCTGACCCACCTGGGTGCCCGGGAGTACGACCCGGACCTCGGCCGGTTCCTGTCGGCCGACCCGGTCATGGACCCGAAAGACCCACAGCAGATGAACGGGTACGCCTACAGCAACAACAACCCTGTCACGTTCAGCGATCCGGGCGGTCTTTGGGCCGAGCCGCCGGACTGGGGCGGCGAGACCCGCTACGTCGGACAAGACCCGCCCCGGCCACCCAGCACCCCGGTCGGCCGTAAGTGCAGCGGTTCATGGGGCTGCGTGACACCTACGCCGCAGCCGGTCCGGACGTGCAGCAAGAACAACTGCGGGCTGGAGACGGCGGACAAGATCCGGCCGTGCCCGGCATCAGTAGGACCCGCGCAGTGCGCGCAGGTGGCCAAGCAACGCGCGAGCCTGCACATGAACGCGGCGCTACGCGAGCAGACACTCCCTCGCGACCCCAACAAGGTAGGGACCGTCTGGCTTTGCGGTGGCGCGATGGTCGCGGCCATCGTCGCGTTCGGGTTCGAAGGATGTATCGGATTCAACGACTACGGCATCATGCTGTCGATCACCACGAAGGAAGGCAAAGGTATAGGCGTGGGGGCCGGCCTGGGGATCAAGGTGAGCGTGGAGAGCCCGCCGGGCCCATCATGGACCAAATCGGATTCCGTGTTCACGGCTGTGGGCCCGATTGAATGGGACAACAGTTCTTTGTCGGTGGGGATCAAAAGCACCGAACCGCTTCAGGTGAAGGAGAAACTCGGGTTTCTGGCCGCGAAGGGAGATGGTCACACCACCTCCGGATACATAGCGGTGATCGACATCGGCAGAAATATGTGGGCGAGCGACCCCGAGAATCCTTCTCAGATAATGCACGATTTCAGGACGCCGATGGAGGACCTCATCAAGGAGTTCGGCGGCTGACAACCCGAGCCGGAACCTGACAAGCTGGGACAGGGCGTTCGCCCCTGTCCCAGCTTTCGTTCCACCGGCTGACGCCAGCGCCATCCGCGTCACGGCGGTGACCGGCGACGCTGCCACGTCCACTGACGCCAACAAGCGTGCCGTAATGCGAAGGAGTGCGAGCGAGCGTGCCGAACGGCACTCAACGGGCCGTGTCGCGCAGGGCCGCGTGCCGCTACACCCAACTGACTTCATCGTGCGCATGCCAGGTGGGGTCGGCGACTGCAGCGCCTGGCCCCGGATCCGTCGACCTCGCGGCATGTGAAGTGGATATTTGCTGCGCGGCTGGCTGGGCGCAGCGCGGCGGGTATCGCTCGTGAGCTCAACGAGCGGGGCGTGGCGTGTCCGTCTGAGGTCGATCCGAGCCGGAATCGGCATCGTGCGGGTCGGGGCTGGTCATTGCGTACGGTGGTTGAGATCTTGCGGAACCCGCGGTACACGGGCCGTCAGGTCTGGAACAGGGTTGCCGACCGCGATCTTCGATATCCCGGCACGCCTCGTGAGTGGGTGATCTCGGCACGATCGTCGCACCCGGCGCTCGTGAGTGAGCGGGATTTCGTTGCTGCGCAGACTGTTCGTGTCAGCCGGACTGCCGCGGACGGCGCGATACGGGTGTATCGGCTGTCGGGTCTGGTGCGATGCGGGCTGTGTGCACGGCGGATGGATTCACATTGGGTGAACCATCGCGCTGGTTACCGATGTCGACACGGCCACACCAGCGCCCAGCAGATGGGCCGAGGTGTGGACATCCGCCTGTCTGGCCGATTTCGCGGCCACCGAAGGCTTGGCCACCTTGGTCCACGGGTTTGCCGGCGCGGCGGAAGCCGTGTTCAGCATGGGCATCATGGCGACCGCGACACCCGCGATCGCTAACGCGGCGAAACTCCAGCCGCGGGATGGAACAGTCAACTCGGGCGCCCTGAGAAGGACATGTCGACCCACGCATTCTTCTGCGCGAAGCGACCCATAACTGACAAGGTCGTAATCCCGCGGACTTTCAACGGCAGCCGGATCGTTGACTCGAAGTCAACAGGTGGTAGCGTAAATGGCATGTCCTGATCGACCGCCGGACCAGCAGCAGGTGCTCATCGGCGCCGGGATCGATCAGCA
>CBIMJO010001187.1:0-3853 GCA_966244135.1 uncultured Actinocrispum sp.
GGTCGGGATACAGGCCGCCGTTGAGCAGGTGCAACATGCCCAGCAACGCGAAGACCATCAGCAGCGAGCCGACAACGAACCGCGGCCGCGCGTCGGGCCGCGGGTCCGACCGCATCAACGCGATCCCGGCCACGACCAGCACCAGCGGGAACGCCACCGCCCCGGCCCCCATGACCGTGCGGACCCCGATCTCCACCCAGTGACCGATCGGCCCGGCCGCACGCCACCACACGGCGGCGCCGATGATCACCGCGAACGCGACCAGCCCGAACGCCAGGCCGTCGCGGCGGTGCGCCGGGTCGAGCTCCTTGGTCCGGCCGAGGGTGCGGGCCAGGCTGCCGACCCCTTTGGCGAGCAGGTTCCAGCCACCCGCGATCACCCCCCGCTTGCGGGTGACGGGCTTCGCCGCCGGCTTGGCCGGGGCCTTCGCCGGGGCAGCCTTCTTGCGCGCGGCGCCTCGTTTGGCTGTTGTCGACCGGCTCGCCATGCGCACCACGGTAGTCGCCTTGTCTCTTCCGTAACATCAGCCACACCGAGGCCCAGGTGAAGGCACCTTTCGGCGGACATGCCATGCTCCCGCCATGGTTGCGCTCTACCGAGACGGGCACGAACCGGGCCATCTGGGCGGCGGCTTGGCCGAGGCCCCGCTGGTGTGGCGGACGATGCTGCAGATCGACCGGGCGGCCGTCGCGCTGGTCGGCAAGCTCGAAGTGACCGGCAACGTCCCCGCTGAGCTGCGCAAAGGCCCGCTGGTGATGGCGGCCAACCACATCGGCGTGTTCGACGCGCTGGTGCTGATGAAGGCGTGCTGGTCGATCGGCATCGCACCGCGGTTCATGCTGGCCGGCGGCCTGCTGGACGCGCCGGTGCTGGGCTGGGCGCTGACCCGGTCGGGGCACCTGCGGGTGGAACGCGGGAAAGCGACGGTGATCGACTCGTTCGCCACCGCGGTCGCGTCGATCAAGTCGGCGAACGTGCCGCTGCTGGTCTACCCCGAGGGCCGGATCAGCCACGACCCCGGGCTGTGGCCGGAGCGCGGCAAGACCGGCGTGGCCCGGATCGCGCTGGCCGCCGACGCCCCCGTCATCCCCATCTCGCAGTGGGGCGCGCACGAGGCGGCGTACTGGGGCACCGAGGTCGTCACCGGCTGGCCGGACCTCAAACCGGTGGTCACCTCGTTCCTGCGGGCCATCCGCCGCCGCCCCACCTTCAAGGTCCACTTCGGCGACCCCGTCGACCTGTCCGACCTCTCAGCGGCCAAACCAGGCGACGCCGTCCGTGCCCACAAACGCATCATGCAAACCATCACCGACAACCTGGCGACCCTCCGCCCCAACGAACCAGACACCCCCAAGTTCCACGACCCCACCAGGCCGACAGACACCAAGTCACCCTGGCGGTAGTTCGTTTTCTAGGCGGGACTGCTCGGCCGTCGGCGAGTGCTTCCAAGCAGCCTGACCCAGGCTTTCGTCGAGGTCTCCTTGTTGGAGATCTCCACCGGGCGGTAGGACTTCACCTTGCTGGACTCGCTGTGCCTGATGACTTCGTCGTAGAACCAGGCGGAACCGACGACGGCGAGCACAGCAGCCGAACCGGCCAGCGAGTTCTTGAGCGCCTTGGCGTCCAGCAGCCGGAAGGTGTGGTTGATCGCGGAGCCGGTCACGCCGTGGTCGTCATACGTGATCTCACCGGCGTGCAGCGCGAGCCGCAGGCGCATCCGTTCCGGTGGCGGGTGGAACTTGTTGTGCGCCACCACCGCACTGGCGAGGGTGGCCGGCAAGCGGTCCACGAACAGCGCTTTGGGCACGTCGGCATGAGCGAGGACCAGTATTCCGTCGCCCCTGTCCTCGCGATGGGAGGTGTCCCACGGGATGTCCGCGGCGCCGAAAGCGTGTTGCATGGCCCGGTAAAGACCGTCACGGACCCTGACCTGATTGATGTTGTTGCGCCGGTGCTGACCGAACCCCTCGATGTCCACCACGGCGATGGTGCGGTGCGCCGTGACCAGTGTCAGCTGGTGCGATCCGTTGGCCGACGGCGTCCGCAGCGTGACCCGCTTGGCCGCCGAACCATTCGGACCGGCTGTTGGAGTGGACCGTCCCTCATCAGACATCATCGTTCCTCCCCGGCGCGCACGGAATGTCGAGTTCGCGCGACGACGATCTACCGATTCAGCCCCTCCGGACGACTCCCGGCCTGACCACGCGCCGAGCGTCTTCCTGTCGTTCGAGTGCCGTCGAGTCACCACAACGATAAAACGGTGCGGTGTGACACCACCACCTCACCTGTTGTATCGATCGGTTACTGTAACCAAATACGGTTACCACTGGGGCACCAGTGAGTGCTATACCTGTGCATCGGCATGATCCAGATGGACGATCAAGGAGGCACAGTGTCTCATCCGGTGTCCCCAGTGGTCGCCCGGTGGGAGCTGGCCCTGCGGCTGCGCCGACGCCGTATGCAGGTGGATGTAGATGTCAGCACCATCACCCGCGAACTCGGTTTCACACGCAACTACTGGTCTGCCGTCGAGAACGAGCGCAAAATACTTTCCGCGGAGAACCTGACCAAACTCGCCGACTTGCTCGAATTCGACGAGTCCGCACAACAGGAGTTGCACGAGCTTCACGTGGCCGCCAAGCAGAACGGCTGGTGGACGCGTTACTCCGCAGTCATCGAGGATGACGTTCAGCGTCTTTTCGGCCTTGAATACGGCGCCAGCAGCATCCGCGCCTACGAAAGCATCCTCATACCCGGACTGCTCCAGACCGCCGACTACGCCAGAGCGCTGGTCAATCCTGATGTCAACGTTCGCAAGGTCGAGGTCGAGCAAATCGTCGAGGCACGCCTGAAAAGGCAGGAGCGGTTGACCGGAGAAACCCCGCTGCATCTCACCGCTCTGGTCAGCGAGGCCGCGCTTCGACAGGAAATAGGTGGGCCATCGGTGCTCCGGCGGCAACTGCTGCACGTAGCCGACATGGTCGAGCGGCACCCAGAGACCATCGACCTGCGTGTCATCCCCTTCACCGTGCCCGCGTGCGGCCTGTTCGGGTCGGCGACGGTGAACCTGATCGACTTCGAGAGCGCCTGGCTGCCGACGGTGATCTGGCAGGAAACGGTGACGTCCTGGGGTGTCGTCAATGATCCGACGAAGGTGCGACACATCGCGGGCACCTATCGGGAGGGCCTGGGTCGAGCATTGAGCGGCCCGGCATCACTTCAATTCATCCGCGAGCGCGTCAAGGAGTTAGATTAGATTGACCAACGAGATCGCCTCGGAGTCGCCCAAATCTCGAGGCGAATGGTACAAGAGCAGCTTTTCCAATGGGGCAGGCGGATCCTGCGTCGAGGTCAAACATGACCACGACACCGTTTCCGTCCGGGACAGCAAGGACCGGCGCGTCAACCAGCCGATCATCAGCATGCCCGCCAAGGGATGGCATTCCTTCCTTAACACCATTTCCCACTTCACCGGCTAGTCATTGGGCGGCGGGAGCACGGCGATCCGCTGTACTCCCGCCGCCAAGTCATGCTGGTGGTAGTTCGTGCCATTCGCCGATCCATGTGGCCATGCGCTGCAGGACGTCGACGAACACCTCGCGTTCCTAGATGCTGAGCGACAGGTAGTGCTGCTGCTGGATCTCGCGGAGGGCGGCGCGCTGGAGTTCGACCAGGTCACGGCCGTGGTCCAGGTGATCTCCGCGCCGCCGCACTACGCCGAAGAGGGGCACACGGCGGACGCAGCGCGTCGCGTGAACGACGAGTACGCCCGGCTGGTCGAGCAGTATCCGGATCGGTTCCGCGCGTTCGCGTCACTGCCGTTGCCGCACACCGACGCGGCCCTGACCGAGCT
>CBIMJO010001188.1:0-3852 GCA_966244135.1 uncultured Actinocrispum sp.
CATGACGGCCCGGCCCTACGACGCCCTGGCCCTGGTCTACGACAGGTGGAACGCCGAGGCGGATTACCAGCGCTGGGCCGAGTTCCTGCACTGGAGGTTCGCCGGGGAACGGATTTCCCGCGTGCTGGACGTGTGCTGCGGGACCGGGCGGATGATCGGCCCGCTGCAGCGGCTGGGCTACGACGTCTCCGGGGTGGACGGTTCGGCGGCGATGCTCACCCGCGCGTCCGCCAACGTCTCCCCCGGCACCCGGCTGCGGCACGCCAGGCTGCCCGGCGCCGCGCCCGAGCAACCCGTTGCGGACGCGGCGATCTCATGCTTCGACAGCGTCAACTACTTTGTCTCCGAAGAGGATCTGCGCGGGCTGTTTCGGTTTGTGGCGAACTCGTTGCGGCTCGGCGGGTTGTACGCGTTCGACCTCAACTCCCCTTACAAGCTGCGGACGTTCTACGGCGACCACCACCACGGCGACGACTTCGGCGAGTTCGCCTACGTCTGGCGCAACCGCATCGACGGCGCGCGGATCCGGTTCCTCATCACGATCTTCACCCGCGAGGGGGAGGTGTTCCGGCGGCACGAGGAGGTGCACGAGCAACGATTATGGGAGATCACCGAACTCACCGCCGCCGCCCGGGACAGCGGCTTCGAGGTCGTCGAGATCCTCGACAACTACCAGCCGGTCGTGGCCGACGACGAGACCCTGCGCCAGACCTGGATCCTCCGGAGAACGTCTGCTTAGGACTCCCGCTGGGCGCGTTTCCGGCGCTTGCCCTCGTGCATCGCCTGTACGCGGGCGATCGGGATGGTGTGCCCCTCCGCGATCAGATCGTCGTTGAGCCGCTGCGGTTGCGGCATCTGCTCCGCCCACGGATCCTGGCCGGCCAGCAGCTCGGCGGCGTTGTGCACGGTGAAGTCCATCGGCGTCGCCGAATCCAGGTCGTCCCAGCCCACGGGGAACGACACCGGCAGGCCCGGCCGCAGCCTCGGGCTGTAGGCCGCCACCACGGTCGCGCCGCCAGCGCGGGTGGAGTCCAGGAACACCTTGCCCTCGCGGTCCTCCCGGATGAACGCGGTCGTGGCCAGCACCGGGTCGATCCGTTCGGCGCGCGCGGCGATCGCGCGGGTGGCCGCGGCGACGTCCTCGATCGGATGCGCCTCGATCGGGACGAACACGTGCACACCCGTGGCGCCGCTCGTCTTCACCGCGCCCCGCAGGCCCTCGTTGGCCAGCGCCTGGCGGACCAGGTGCGCGGCCTGGATGGCCAGGCCGAACGCGCCGCCCTCGGGCGGGTCGAGGTCCAGGATCAGGTGCGTCGGATGGTCCCAGCCGGCCGGCATCAGCGCCGGGTGGTACTCGACCGCTCGCTGGTTGCCGAACCACAACAGGGTCTTGCGGTCGTTGCACAGCGCGTAGGTGACCTCGCGCTTGGAGCTGTCCGCCCAGACCTTCGCCCGCTGCACCCACTCCGGCGTGTACTTCGGCAGGTTCTTCTGCATGAACGGGCCCTGACCCCGCAGAATGCGCATAACGGTCAGCGGACGATCAAACAGCACCGGCAATATGCGTTCGCTGATTGCGTCGAGATAGTCGACCAAATCACGTTTGGTCGCCCCCTCGAACACGGTCTGGTCGAGGTTGGTGAGCGGTACGCCGTCCCGTTCCTCACTCATTGGCACACTCTAGCCAGTGGATCATGATCCGGCCGTGCGGTCACTCCTTGCAGCCTGCCGGTAACCTGTTGATGTGTCCCGAGACCTGCCCGAGATCGATCCGACCGTCCCCAGCATCGCGCGCGTCTACGACGCCTTCCTCGGTGGTAAAGACCATTACGAGGTCGACCGGCAGGTCTACCAGGAGATTCTCAAGATCGCGCCGGACGCGCCGAAGATCGGCCGGGAGTGCCGGGCGTGGCTGATCAGGGTGGTGCGGTTCATGGCCGCCAGCGCCGGGGTCGACCAGTTCCTGGACGTCGGGTCCGGCCTGCCCACCGCGGAGAACACCCACCAGGCGGTGCAGCGGATCAACCCCGAGGCCGTGGTCGTGTACGTGGACAACGACCCGATCGTCGCCGCGCACGGCCGTGCGCTGCTCGAGGAGAACGACCGCACCCACTTCGTCGTCGGTGACCTGCGCTTTCCCAGTGAGCTGCTGGACGACCCGGTGGTCTCCCGGTACATCGACTGGACCCGCCCGGTCGGCCTGATCCAGAGCAACACCGTCCACCACGTGGCCGACGAGTACAAACCCAGCGAGGTGATGTCGGCCTATGTCGACGCGCTGCCCTCGGGCTCGTACGTGGCCATCTCGCACCTGCACAACCCCGCGGACGGCAGCCCGGCCGAGGAGCTGGCCGTGGAGTCCGAGAAGCGCTACATGGCGCTCATGGGCACCTGCCACTTCCGCACCCGCGACCAGATCCAGGGCTACTTCACCGGCCTGGAGATGGTCGAGCCGGGCCTGAGCTACCTGTGGGAGTGGTGGCCGGACGGCCCGCGGATGAAGTCCCCCACCACCGGCGACTACCTGCTGCTCGGCGGGGTCGGCCGCAAGCCCTGACCCTTCCGGCCCGGTGGGTTGCCTGGTCGGGCGCAATTCATTTGACGGAGTGAGCGCTCACTCCGCATCCTTGAGGGCGTGACGACCGAGACAAGACGACGCGCACCCGGGATGAGCCCGGAGAAAAGGCGCGAAATGATCGTGCGGGCCGTGCTGCCCCTGGTGGTGGAGCACGGCGCGGCGGTGACGACCAGCCAGATCGCCCGGGCGGCCGGGATCGGCGAGGCGACCATCTTCCGGGCGTTCGCCGACAAGGACGAGCTGGTCGACGCGTGTGTGGCCGAGGCGCTGTGCCCGGACCAGGTGATCGACGCGATGTCCGCCATTCCGCCGGACCTTCCGCTGGCCGAGCGGCTGACGGAGGCGGCGTCGGCGATGGCCGCGCACATGGCGCGGATGGGGGCGTTGCTGGGCGCCCTGCACGGCTCCGGCTACCACCGCAGCCGCAAGCCCTCCCGGGACAGCCGCCGGGAGTCCTCGACCGCGTTGAACGAGGCACTGGCCGACGTGTTCGAGCCGGACCGCGACAAGCTGCGGCTGCCGCCGAACCAGCTGGCGACGATGTTCGCCAACATGCTGATCGTGCGTGGGCGGCAGACCGCCGAGCACAACCCGGCGGTGCCCGACCTGGTCGACGTGCTGCTCCACGGAGCGCTCATATGATGCCTGGGGGTTTCGAGGGGATCATGCTGCGGCGCCGCCGTCGCCGTCAGGCCACCACCGTCGCGGAGAGCGGGCTCACCGGGCCGGTGGACATCCCGGATCCGAAGCCGTCCGACGACGAGCCCAAGGACCTCAGGTCCCGGCTGCGCCGGCTGCGCGACTCCGCGCGGGGCACGCTGCGCGCGTTACCCCGGGTGTTCCGGCTGAGCTGGGACACGAGCAAGCCGCTGACCATCGCGTTGGTCCTGACGACGGTCATCAGCGGGCTCGTGCCCACCATGACCGCTTGGGTCACCAAGGTGCTGACCGACTCGGTCGTCGAGGCGATCCAGATCCATTCGTCCGGCCATCCCGACGCGACCGTGCTGACGATTCCGTTGCTGGGGTCCTTCGGGTTCACGTCGGTCGGGAAGATCGTTGGCGTGGCGGTGATCCAGCTGGTCGTGCTGACGCTGAGCGCTTTGGCCGGCGCCGTCACGACGGTGAGCCAGCAGTTGCTGCAGGAGTTCGAAGCTCGGGCCATCGCCGGCCGGAGCCTGCGCGCCGGCTGCCGTGTCCGGCAACGGCGGCGGCATGCCGGGCCCGGCGGACGGGATGGTCCAGGCCGAAGGGGTGGAAGGGCCGTGCCAGCC
>CBIMJO010001189.1:0-3850 GCA_966244135.1 uncultured Actinocrispum sp.
CGGATCGCCCATGGATGACCGATGGATGCCCCCGCCGCACAGCAACTCCGCCCGCGCAACGAACCGCGGGGCTTGACTGAGCAGCCAACCGACGGACCAGGCGGGTGGTGGCTCAGCGGATGGTGGAGCGGGTTGCGGTGAGGGCGAGGGTGGCTGTGACTGTGGTGCCCGCGTTGGTGAGGGTTGTGGTGCAGGCGGTGGTTGTGGCGCCGGTGGTGATGATGTCGTCGAGGAGGATCACCTTTCGGTTGGGTGGGATGGGGTGTGTGGCTGTGAGGCGGCCGGCGAGGTTCGCGGCTCGTTCGGCGGGGTCGAGGCCTACGGAGTCCTTCGCCTTTCGGTCGAGGTGGAGGGCCGGTAGCACCGGATGGCCGGTGTGGTGGGCGATCAGGTGCATGTGCTGGCCGCCTCGACGTCGGGCCGCCGCTGGGCGGGAGGGAACCGGGACGAGGTAGTCGGCGGGTGGCAGGCGGGGCAGGGCGGCGGCCAGCAGCTCACCGAAGGCGGCAGCGAGCTCACGGCGGCCCCGTTCCTTGTAGGCGAGGACAGCGCGCCGGGCCGGCCCGTCGTACGGCGAGAGGGCGTACCAGGGCGGTCCCTTGGCGCGTACGAGGAACGGATCCGTCATGTCCCGGCGGCAGCGCGGGCACAGCACCGAGCCGGGTGTCTCGCACCCCGCGCAGCACATCGGCACCAGCAGTTCGACCAGTGAACTCAGTGAGCGAAGCATGCCGTCATGCAAGCACAGGGGTACGACAAAAACGGTGTTCGCGCAAGTCAGCCCGGATAGAAGGGGCGTGCTGCCGGCCCTGGGTTCGGCACGTACGGCGTCCAGATCTGGCCCGCTTCGGAGGCCTGCCACAGCCCCACCGCGTCCGTCACGATGACCACCCGGCTCGGCGCCGCGGTGATCGACGTGAGCGGCAGCGTGAGGTTCGTGGGGCTGAACCGCTCCGCCTCCACCCCGTCCACCGGAACACGCCACACCGGCGCCGTGGGCGAGTTCGTGGCCACCATGACGGTGCTCTGGTTCAGCCAGTCCACGCTCACGACGTCGTTGACCTCAGGCACCGGCTTGGGCCCGGAGATCGTCACGCCGCCGTTGTCCGACCGGGCGACCGCGCCGATGTACAGCTTCCCGCCGGCCACGACGGCCACCCGCACACCGTCCCGCGACAGCCGCAGCTCGGTGATCTTCCCGAACGGCGCAAGCTCGGTGTAGTTCACCGGCAGCGCCTGCCAGTTGCTGTCCTTGGTGCGCGACATCCGGGTCACCGCCCCGTCGGCGACCGTCCACACCTCGTTGCCGATCTGGTCGGACTGCAGGCCGAACTGCCAGGTCGGCCGGGTCATCTCCTTGGCGACACCGCCCACGTCCCGCAGGCCCTCGTCGCGCCCGCCGACCCGCAGCTGCAGGCCGGCCTGGACCCGGTCGACCACGGCGAGCTGCGACCCGTCCACCGATCGGGCGGCGCTCTCCACGTGGTAGGTGCCGTCCCCGGCCGGGCCCTGCACCGGCTGGTTGTCCTTCAGCGACCGCAACCGGTTGCCGAACACGATGTCGCCGGGCAGGTTCGCCCCGGGGGTGGTCTTCTCGGTCAGGCCCTGCAGGTCGGCCGTGCGCCAGTCGGACTTGTCCGGCATCAGCGGCAGGCCCTCGACCTGGATCCGGACCGTGCTGGCCACGTCCTGCAGCGAGAGGACCAGCTGCTGGGCGACCAACTCCTTGACCTCGGCGGTCATGCTGCCCAGCTCGCTGAGGTTCACCACCAGCGCCCCGTTGGCCTGCACCGCGTTCGTGCGCTGGAACGTCGTCGGCGGCAACGCCGAGCGCATTGCCTGCCGCAACCCCAGAGCGGGGCCCGCGAGCAGCGCCGACACGATGTCGGTCGGGGCCGCGAGCGGCGAGCCGGGCAGGTACCGCAGGTCGGGCACGAGCACGGTCTTGGTGTTGTCGTAGAAGTACAACCGCACCGGCCGGTAGCTGGTGTTGAAGTCGGTCAGCGGCACGACCAGGCCGTTGCCCGGCACCTCGGAGATCCGCCACTGCCCATCCTGCTTGGCCAGCTTGACCGTCTCGGTGAACTGCTGCGGCTGCGACACGAACGACTTGTCCGAGTTGAGCATGCCGATCTTGGTGCCCTTGACCTCGACGTTCGCCAGGTTCGAGTCGTTCTCCTTGCCGGTCGCCTGTGGCACGGTGGAGAAGTCGTCACCGATGATCGTCGGCTGGTTGTCCGGCCGCCAGATCCGCTTGGCGTCCTCGGTCAGGTACGCCTGAGCCACCGCCGTCTTGCCGCTCTTCTTGATGAAGTCACGCACGACGGAGATCGCGTCGGCGTCCTTCACCGGGCCCTGCAGCGACTGCTTGAGCGGGGTCTCCGACTGCGGCACGACCTGCGGCGCGGTCTGTTCCGGGATGTTGGCGCAGGAGGTGAGCAGCAACGCCGCCAGCACGGCCAGCACGACGCGGGTCAACGGACCTCCTCCAGCGGCTCCGCGACCACCTCGACGTCGTCCGCGGGCCGCAGCGGCAGCGGGCTCTCGCCCAGCTCGATGCCCTGCTGGCGGGGCAGTAGCAGCCGGAAGTTGGCGCCCCGCCCGGGTTCGCCCCACGCCTCGAGGCGGCCGCCGTGCAGGCGCGCGTCCTCGACGCTGATCGCCAGGCCGAGACCGGTGCCGCCGGTGTGCCGGTTGCGCGACGGGTCGGCCCGCCAGAACCGGTTGAACACCAGCTCCGCCTCACCGGTCCGCAGACCGACGCCGTAGTCCCGCACAGTCACGGCCAAGGTCGTGTCGTCGAACGCCATCCGCAGCCGGACCGGGCGCCCCTCGCCGTGGTCCACCGCGTTGGCCAGCAGGTTCCGCAGGATCCGTTCGACCCGCCGGGCGTCCACCTCGACGGTCGCGGCCGCGCGGGGCAGCTCCAGCTCGATCGCGCTGCCCGCGGTCTCGGCGATCACGCGGACGGAGTCGACCGCGCGCTTGGCGATCACGCGCACGTCGGTCAGCTCCGCGATCAGCTCCTCGACACCCGCGTCCAGCCGGCTGATCTCCAGCAGGTCGCCCAGCAGCGACTCGAACCGGTCCAGCTCGTCCACCAGCAGCTCGGTCGACCGCGCCAGGCCGGCCGGGAACTGGCTGCGGGACGCGTGCAGCACGTCGGCGGCCATCCGGACGGTCGTCAGCGGGGTCCGCAGCTCGTGCGACACGTCCGAGGTGAACCGGCGCTGCAGCTGGCCGAACTCCTCCAGCTGCTGGATCTGGTACTTGATGCTCTCGGCCATCTGGTTGTACGACTCGGCGAGCTTGGCCACGTCGTCCTCGCCGATCACGGCCATCCGCTCGTCCAGCTCGCCCGCGGCGAACCGTTCCGCGGCCTCGGCGGCCCGGCGCACCGGCCGGACCACCTGGCGGGTCACCAGGTTCGCGATCCCGGCGAGCAGCAGCAACAGCACCAGCCCGCCGACGATCAGCGTGCTCTGCACGACGTTGATCGTGTTCTGCTCACCGGTCAACGGGAACAGCAGGTACAGCTGTAATGGCCGGTTCGCGCTGTTCACGGGCGCGCCGACGAACAGGAACGTGGTCCGCCCGTCACCGCGGTCGACCGTCGCGATCTGCCACGCCATCTGGTTGTTCTGCACGAACTCGCGCAGCGAGGTGGGCACGTCGGAGTACGTCGCGCTGCTGATGCTCTGCGGGACGTCGCGGCCGTCATAGGCGAGCACGGGTTCAAACGCGCCCGCCACCGAGTCCGTCACGCCCGGCTCGTCGTTGGACGAGCTGGACAGCTTGTTCATCGCGGCCTTCATGCGTTGTCGATGCGGGCAACCGATGCCTACGAAGG
>CBIMJO010001190.1:0-3849 GCA_966244135.1 uncultured Actinocrispum sp.
GGTCCCGGTGGGTGCTCATGGAGGAGGCGCAGTACCGGTTCAACCGGCTGCGCGACGAGCTCGACTACTACCTCGTCTCGACGCCCTCGACGGACCTCGCGCCCGACCGCTTCGCCGAGTTCTACAAGGAACAACAGTCCATCTGGGAGGATGTGAGCAAGCGCTGGATCGACTTGCGCAAGCTCGATCGCCCGCCGACCGCGCCGGTCACGCCGGGCCACTGAGCAACCGCGGAGCGGTCAGCAGTTGCCGGGGCACTCCTTGAGCGGATTGCCTGGCCAGGATTTCCGGCTTAGATGGGATGTTGTGCCGACCACCGCGCCCGACCGGACTCGCCCGCTGCATGTCCTGCTGGCCGCCAAAGCCGTGTCGGACATCGGGTATGCCCTCGACTTCGTCTGCCTGTCCATCTTCGTCCGGGAACGGACGCGGTCCGCGTTCGCCACCGGGCTGGTGAGCGTGGTGCTGTACGCGGGCGCGATCCTGGCGGGCGGCTCGGCCACCGGTACGGCGAGGATGTCGTGCGTAACGTGAGTTCGGTCGGGGGCGCGACCGTCACGCCGACGGCGTCGTTCGAGGTCGCCGATCATCCGAACTGCCCGACCCGGCTGCGGTACACGATCTCGATCTTCGCGGTGGTGTTCCACGCGCGAGACCAAGTCGCTCAACGACGCGGGCAGGTGGCGTGCCAAGGCTCAGGAGAGCCTCGACGAGCTGCTCGCGAGCGACGAGTACACGCCGTTCGAGAAAGCCATGATGGAGAGCCGGTTCTAGGAGGCGTTCGGATTCGGCGAGCACGACCTGGGCCGCCGCCGGGTGCTGGAAGCGCCGGACATCGACCCGTACGAACCCCCAAGACCCACGTGGTGCTCGGGCTCGGCCGGGAACGTGATCTCGACGCCGCCACCGTCCTGCGCGCGGCCGCCTGCCTGGCCCGGGAGGTGCGCGGGTATCGCACGCTCGCGGTGACCCTTCCATTGGCGCCTGGCCTGGTCCGCGCCTTCGGTCGACCGCGTGTGCGAAGCGGCCGCCCGCGCCGGAGAACCCGTGTGGCCCTTGCCATTGCCGGACATGTACCGCCACCAGCTCCGCTCCACCGTCGCCGACCTCGTCAACTACACCAGCGGCAACCGGCACGGCACGGCGCTGCTCGCCGGGCTGTTCCTGCGCGAGTTCGTGCCCGCCGGCATCCCGTGGGTGCACATCGACATCCAGGGCACCGCGATCGCCGACGCCGATGACGGCGAGTGAGTGCAGGGCGGCACCGGCTTCGGCGTGCGGACTCTCCTGGAACTCTTGACCTAAGTCAGTCGCCGGATCCGGTCACGGTCCACTTCGGTCAGCTCGTCCGTGTCGGGCCGCAACAACTCCAGCGCCCGCTGCACGTGCCCACGAGCCCGGACCCCTGCGCCCATCCGGTCGTACATCCAGCCCAGCATCAGGTGCACCCGGCCGCGGGCGAGGTCGTCGCCGCTGCGGTCCACCGCGGACAGGATGCAGTCCTGTAACGCCACCAGATCCTGCGACCGCCCGTTCCTGTCCACAAAGGACGACAAGGCCCAGGCCAGTTTCCAGGCGTGCGCGTCGAAGCCGAGCCGGTGGGCGTCCTCGATCAGCCGCAGCAGCGTGCGGTGCTCGGCGGTGCACCAGGTGGTCGCCTGCCGGGCCGACCGGATCCCCTCCGGCGTCACACCAGGGCCGGGCGGGTCGTCGATCTCATAGCCCCCGGCGGCGAAGAACGTGTACAGGTAGTGGTCCAGCAACCGGCGGATCGCCTCCTGGCGCATGGCCTCGGTGTCCAAAGTGGACGTCTTGGCGGCCGCGTAGTCGCGCAGCGAGTCGTGCGAGGCGAACCGGTCGGGGGTGACCTCGGTGAACAACTCGGCCTGGATCAGATCCGTCAGCGTGCTCCTGGCCTCGTCGACCGGGACCCCGGCGAGGCTGGCGGCCGCGGTGGTGGACGCCTCGGCACCGGGATGCAGTCCGAGCAGGCGGAACATGCGGGCGGCGGCCGGGTCGAGGTGCTGGTAGGCCCACGCGATCACGGCTCGCAGTTCGTCGCGGGTCTCACCGGCCAGCTCGTCGGCCAAGGCGCGCAACGACAACGCCTGATCGAGTTCCAGCCGGGCCGCGATCAGGGCCACCGCCAAAGGCAGTCCCGCACAACGCTCGAGCAGCCGCAGCACCGAGTCCGGCTCGGACGCCACCCGCGCGGCCCCGATCCGCCGGACCAGCAGCTGCCGGGAGTCCTCCAGATCGAGCGGCCCCAGGGTGAGCGGCCGCGCGCCTTCCCAGGTCACGAGGTCGACGAGCGGGTCGCGGCTGGTGATGACGACGGTGCAGGCCGGAGTGCCCGGCAGCAACGGCCGCACCTGGGCGACGTCGTGGGCGTTGTCCAGCACGATCAGCATCCGCCGGGCGGCCAGGACACTGCGGTACAGCGCGGCCTGCGCGCTCAGACCGACCGGGATCCGGGTGACGCCGAGCGCGTCGAGGAACCCGCGGATCGCCTCGCCGGGTGACACCGGTGGCCCGCCACCGAACCCGCGCAGATCGACGTACAACTGCCCATCGGGAAACCGTGAACCCGCCTGTCTGGCCCACTGCACGGCCAAAGCGGTCTTGCCCACCCCGCCGCGGCCGTTGACGGCCACGATCGCCGCGTTGTCGAGCGTGGCGAGTTCCTTGGCCCGGCCGACGAAGTACGGCGTGTGCGCGGGCAATTGCCGTGGTGCGTCGGAAACCGGCGTCGCGGACGGATAAGGGTGGTCGGGCAGGCAGATCCAGCCGACGGTCGACGTTTCCTTCACGCCGACCTCGGCCCGCCGGTAGCTGCCCGGCTCACCGGCGGGACTGTGTTGCACGACCTCCTCGAAGAACCAGGTGGATGTGATCACGGCGAGCAGCCCGGGCGAGGAGGCCAGCGCCTCCTTGAGCGCCGGGGCGTCGGACAGCCGGAAGGTGAAGTTCAGCGCCTTTCCGGCCACCCCGTGGTCGTCGTGGGTGAGCTCACCGGCGTGGATGGCCAGCCGCAGCCGGATCCGGGCCTGCGGCGGGCAGCCGGTGTTGTACCGGCGCAGCTCCTTGACCAGCGACAACGGGAACGACTCGACGAACACGCATTTCGGCACGCTGACCGGGGCGAGCAGGAACAGCCCGTCGCCACGGTCCTCGTGGTAGCAGTCGCCCCAGCCGATCCCGGCGTCCGCGCAGGCCCGCTTCATCACGGCATAGAGCCCGTCGCGGGCGGCGACCTGGTGCGGTGTGGTGCGTTCCTCGGCGCCGAAGCCCTCGACGTCCAGGACGAGAATGGTCCGGTGGACCGCTTGCGGGGAAACGAGCACAGAGACCTCGTGGTGGGTACGGGAACGGGAGAAGTCACGCCACCCGGCGGGCGGCGTCGACGAAACCCGCCAGCCGGCTGCGCAGCAGCGCGGCGTTGGCGGCGGAGAGATCGATCGTGTAGTGCTGCCCGTCCAGGCCGAACGTCACGGTGCCCACATCGGGCCCGGCCGTGCCGTCCAGGTCGTCGACAAGGTGGAAGTCAACACGGATGGTCATGGCGCACCTCGCTCATCTCGGCAGCATGGGCTGGACGGGCAGCGGGCGGGAGATCACGTTGAACTCCCGCATCAGGTCGGCGACCCGCTGGATGTCGCCGGCCGCGATGTCCTCGGTGTACTCGGCGATCCGGACCTTCTGGGCGGTCGCCGGGTCGATCCGGAGGTACTTCACGAGCAGGGGCTGCAGGACCGCGGCGGTGCCCATGTCCGCGATCCCCTTGCGCAGGGCGCGGACGAAGGCGTCGACCGCGTCCCGGTCGTGCTGGTAGTCCCCGGCGCGCACGGC
>CBIMJO010001191.1:0-3847 GCA_966244135.1 uncultured Actinocrispum sp.
CGACCTTGGCCACCGGAGCCCGATCCCGCAACGACTCGGGGAACACATGCGAAGGCGCCAGCGAACCGACCAGCGGCCCGGCGTCGACCTTCCGGAAGAACGACGTGACCCACTGCTCGTTGACCAAGGTGCCGTCCTCGGTCCGGCACTCGACATAGATCGCCGCCCGGGTGCCGTTCTCCTTGCCTTCGTAGCCAACGGGTTTGGCGCGGGAGACGAGCTTCATACCGGGCCGGATCACCTGGTGGAACCGGAAGTCCTGCATGCCGTGCACGACCCGCATGGCCAGCTCGACCGGCGCGATCGCGAGCGAGGCCGGGATCATCGACATGAACACCGGCACGATCGCGAACACCGGCGGCGCGACGGATCCGTCCCGGTGCGCGGGGATCGGGTCGTTCGTCGCGGCCGCGTACTGGGCGATCCGCTCCTCGGTCACCTCGAACATGTCCGGCTCGGTCCACGGCCCGATCCCGGCCGGGATGAACCCGCTCATACCAGTGTGGCCGGCTTGGCGAGCGACTTCTCCAGCTCCGCCCGGCTGTTCTTGTCCACCACGGCGCCGATCGGGCCGACCACCATCTGCCTGTTGGCCATCAGGTCACCTTTCCGCCGGGCGGTACGCCGTGACCACGGCCGCGCCACCCAGTCCGATGTTGTGCTGCAGAGCCACTTTCGCGCCCGGAACCTGACGCTTGTCCGCCGTGCCACGCAGTTGCCAGGTGAGTTCGGCGCACTGGGCGAGCCCAGTCGCGCCGAGTGGGTGCCCCTTGGAGATCAGCCCACCGGACGGGTTCACCACCCAGCGGCCGCCGTACGTGGTGTCGCCCGCGTCCACGAGCTTGCCGCCTTCGCCGATCCCGCACAGGCCCAGCGCCTCGTACGTGATGAGTTCGTTGGTGGAGAAGCAGTCGTGCAGCTCGATGACGTCCACATCAGACGGTCCCAGCGAGGCTTGTGAATAGACCTGCCGAGCCGCCTCCGCGGTCATCTGGGCGCCGACCAGGCTGATGGCGTCGTCGAAGGTGTTGCCCATGTCGGTCACCATCGCCTGGCCGACGATCTCGACCGCGCCGGAAACCTCGTGTGACTCCAGGAAACGCTCGGAGACCAGTACCGCCGCGCCGGAACCGTCCGAAGTGGGCGAACACTGCAGCCGGGTCAGCGGCGGGTAGATCTCCTTGGCGCCCAGGATCTCCTCAAGCGTGTACACGTCCTGGAACTGCGCGTACGGGTTGTTCGCCGAGTGCCGGTGGTTCTTCTCGCCGATCCGGGCGAACTGTTCGACGGTCGTGCCGTACTTGCGCATGTGCTCACGCCCGGCCGCGCCGAACATCCACGGCGCCACCGGAGCCGCGAACTCCTGCAGCTCCGCCAACGCCACGATGTGCTTCATCAACGGCTGTTCACGGTCGTCGTAGGTGGACGCCAGCGAGCCCTTCTGCATCTTCTCGAAGCCCAGAGCCAGCACGCAGTCCACCAGACCGCCGCGAATCGCCTGCGCCGCAAGGTAAAGCGCGGTCGACCCGGTCGAGCAGTTGTTGTTCACGTTGACGACCGGGATCCCGGTCAGCCCGAGCTCGTAGACCGCCCGCTGCCCCGAGGTCGACTCCCCGTAGACGTACCCGACGTACGCCTGCTGCACGCCGGCGTACTCCACGCCCGCGTCCGCCAGGGCCTTGCTCCCGGCCTCCCGGGCCATCTCCGGGTAGTCCCAGTCCCGGCTGCCCGGCTTCTCGAACTTGGTCATCCCGACACCGGCGACGAACACCCTGTTGCCCATACCCAGAAACATACAGTCCTGCACGTATGTGCATCAAGGGTCGAACGAAGGGCGGCACCAGCATGGGTGCCGCCCTTCGGAAAAACGCCTTCTACCAGGTCGGACGGTAGGGCATGAACGAGCGGCCATGTGCGTCGAGCTTCACGCCGAGGACCTGGTGCAGCTGGATCTCGTTGCGGTCGAAGCCGAGCCGGGAGCCGGCCATGTAGAGCCGCCAGACCCGGGCCTTCTGCGGGCCGACCTCACGGACCGCCTCGTCCCAGTGCTTCTCCAGGTTCGCGCACCACGCGGCCAGGGTGAGCGCGTAGTGCTCGCGCAGGTTCTCCTCGTGCCGCACCTCGAACCCGGTGTCGTTCATCTCGGTGATGATCCGGCCGGGGCCGAGCAGCTCGCCGTCCGGGAACACGTACCGGTTGATGAAGCTCTCGGTCCGCGCGGCCTGCCGGTTGTCGTGCCGGGTGATGCAGTGGTTCAGCAGCCGGCCGCCGGTGCGCAGCTTGCCGTAGAGGAACTGGAAGTAGCTCGGCAGGTTGGCGTCGCCGATGTGCTCGGTCAGGCCGATCGAGCTGACCGCGTCGAAGTCGCCCTCCTTGACGTCTCGGTAGTCCAGGTGACGCACTTCGGCGACGTCGCTGAGGCCCTCCTGGGCGATCCGCTTCTGAGCCCACTCGGCCTGGTTGGCCGACAGGGTCACGCCCAGCGCGCGCACGCCGTAGTGCTTGGCGGCGTGCATCACCATGCCGCCCCAGCCGCAGCCGACGTCCAGCAGCCGCATGCCCGGCTCCAGCGCGAGCTTGCGGGCGACCAGGTCGAACTTGGCGTACTGGGCGTCCTCAAGGGACGTTTCCGGGCTCTGGTACACCGCGCAGGTGTAGGCCATGGACGGGCCGAGCACCCACTCGTAGAACTGGTTGGACACGTCGTAGTGGTGGGAGATCGCCTCGGCGTCCCGCCGCTGCGAGTGCCGGCGGCCGCTGAGCCTGGACTCCTCGGCCGGCGGCTTGGTCGGCCACCACAGGCGGGCCGCGGCGAGCTTCGCCGCGATCTTCATCCGTAGGTCGGTGGGGATCTGCCGGACCGAGATGTCCGGCAACACCGCCAGGGCGGTGTACATGTCGCCGACGATCTCCAGCGCTCCGGTCACGTACGCCCGCACCAGGCCGAGCTGGCCGGGCGCCGACGCGATCTGCGAGAGGGCGAGTGGCGACCGTACCTCCACCCGCACGCCGGCGTCCGTGGAGCCGGCTCGGCTGCCGTCGTAGGCCACGACCTCGATGGGCAGTTCCTGTCCGGCCATCTGCCGGACTGCTTCCGCGATTAGCATCATCTTCCTCGCACGCACTTGTCGTAGAGGTCGGGCAGCCGACCGTCCGGATCGAACTCACGCTTGAGGGCGCGGTAGCGCTCCCCGTTGTACAGCCGCCAGAAGTCCTCTCGCGAGTAGAAGGACTCCGAATACAACGACTTGTGGCCGCCGAGGTCGGTGACGACCTGCTCGATCAGGCGGTTGTGGTGTCCCGGCTCGTCGCCGGGTTTCAACGCGACGGTCGCCCAGAAACCGACGTTGACGTACAACATGTCCGGGTCCATCGGGTACAGCGGCCAGGTCTGGCTGTCCCGCAGCTTCACCGGGCACAGCCAGACCGGCGTGATCCCGATGTCCCGGTGGAAGAACTCGAGGAACTCGGCCAGCCGGGCGAGCGGGATCTCGACGTCCTGGATCACCGGTTCCCGCGGGGCGGCGCCGCGCAGCCGGCCGATCCGGGCGCTGACCTGGTAGCGGCGGTCCCACGCGACGATCTTGCGGTACACGTCCGAGCGCAGGTAGCGCTTCGGCCAGAGCCGGCGGACCGCCGGGATCTGCGCGCCGAACGCCCGCGAGCACCAGAACCAGTCGGTGTCCCAGCGCCAGATGTAGTCCCGGATGGTCAGATAGTCCGTTTCCCGGTCCGGGATGGACTTGTAGAAGATCCCGGTGCCGGTGTAGTCGCTCGGCCGGTACGGGGTTTTGTCGACAAATCGACCCAGAGTCAGGTACTGGTCGTGCGGCCCGAACACCGTGCC
>CBIMJO010001192.1:0-3844 GCA_966244135.1 uncultured Actinocrispum sp.
CGGATGGCCACCGCCAGCGCGTCCGGGATGGAGTGGTTGACCGCGAAGAACTCGCACTCGAACGGGCCCGCTGTGCGCCGTTCCCGCTCGTTCACTTCGATCAGCACCGGGTCCTGGCGGTGCTCACGGCACTTGGCGGCCAGCAGCGCGAGGGTGAACCTGGACCCGATCACCGGGATGTCCGAGCGCAGCCGGAGCAGGAACGGGACGGCGCCGATGTGGTCCTCGTGGCCGTGCGTGAGCACGATCGCGTCCACATCGTCGAGACGGTTCTCGATGGCCCGGAAGTCCGGCAGGATCAGGTCGACACCGGGCTGCTGGTCCTCGGGGAACAGCACTCCGCAGTCGACGATCAGCAGCCGGCCCTCGTGCTCGAAGACCGTCATGTTCCGGCCGACCTCGCCGATCCCGCCGAGAGCGACCACCCGTAGCCCACCCTCGGCCAGCGGTGGCGGAGAGTTCTGCGAGGTTTCGATCACCCCACTACCGTCTCAGATGCGCTTTTGAGCGGCACACCGGCCACCGCCAAGTCGGCGGCGATGGCGGCGATCTGCTCGCCGGTGGCGGGCAGGAGGGGCAGGCGGGGGCTGCCGGGGTCGATGCCGCGCAGGCGCATCGCGGCCTTGGCGAACACGAGGCCCTGGCCGCCGCCGGTGCGGGACATGGCGCGGTTGACAGGTAGCAGGGACCGGTTGATCTCCTGGGCGCCCGCGACGTCGCCGCTCTCGAACGCGTCGAGCATGGCCTTGAGGCGGTCGCCGACCACGTGGCCGATGATGCTGCCGAAGCCGACGGCGCCTACTGCCAGCCACGGCAGGTTCAGCACGTCGTCGCCGCTGTAGTAGGCCAGCTCGGTGTTGGCGATCACTTCGGCGCCTGCGGCGAGGTCGCCCTTGGCGTCCTTGACCGCGACGATCTGGGGGTGCTCGGCCAGCTGCAGCAGGGTCGGGACCTCGATCGGGACCACCGCGCGCGGGGGGATGTCGTACAGCACCACGGGGAGGTCCGTGGCCTCGGCGATCGCCGTGAAGTGCGCGACCAGGCCAGCCTGGGACGGCCGTGAGTAGTACGGGGTGACGGCGAGCAGCGCGTGCGCACCGGCCTGCGCCAGTTTGCGGGCCATGGTGACGCTGTGGGCGGTGTCGTAGGTACTGCCGCCCGCGATGATGGTGCACCGCTCGCCGACGGCCTCGGCGACGGCGCGGATCAGGTCCGCCTTCTCGTCGTCGCTCGTGGTCGGCGCCTCGCCCGTGGTGCCGTTCACGATCAGGCCGTCGTTGCCGAGGTCGACCAGATGACTGGCGAGCTCCTGGGCCTTGGCCAGGTCCAGCTGCCCGTCGGCGTTGAACGGGGTCACCATGGCGGTCAGGACACGGCCTACGGGCCGTCCCGGGGCTGCGGTGGGGCATCCAGTCATAGCGGTGAAGTTACCTCCTCAATCCGCGCTGATCAGCGGCGACTCCGGCGCGGCGGAAATTCGACGGGACAGCGACCGGATTACCTCAAAAGCTTCGCTTGACGCCCTTGATCTCGGCGACGGCCGCCTCATCGCCCTCGAACTCCAGGCGCACCGCGTCCCGGCCGAAGGCGTGCAGCAACAGGTCGCCGACCTCACCGGAGATGGTCACGGGGGTGGGGCCGACCTTGCCGACGATGGTGGCCCCGTCCGGGCGGCGCAGCAGCACGCCGACCACGCTCTTGCGGTAGCCGCGCCTGGCCGCAAACTTCAGCCCACGCCAGAGCGCGTCGTCCCGGCGGCTGTCCGACGGCCGAGGCTCCCAGCCCTCCTGGGCGCGCCGGACGTCCTCGTGGTGGATGAAGAACTCACCGCCGTTGGCCAGCTCGTTCACCGGCCCGAGGCTCATCGGCGACCAGCGCGGCGGGCCGGACCGGACCAGGTCCACCAGCTCGTCCCACGGCTTGGCCGCGTACTCGGCCATCACCCGTTCGGTGCGGGCGGCCAGCGCGGGGATCATGATCCCGCCCGCCGCGTCCGGGCGGCGGTCGCGGACCACCAGGTGGGCGGCCAGGTCCTTGGTCTGCCAGCCCTCGCACAGGGTCGGCGCGTCCGGCCCCACGGTCAGGAACAGGTCACTCAGCTGCGCACGTTCGTCCGTGGCGATACCCATACCGCCAAGGTACTCAGCTGTCGTCCTTCGGCAGTATGGATCCGGTCACCTTGCTGTTGTCCTTGGTCCAGGCCAGGCAGTAGATCGACCGCGCGGGCTGGGTGCTGTCGTTCCAGGACTGCTCCGACGGGATCGCGGCCATGTACTTCATCTTGTCCTTGTCCGACTTGAGCAGGCCGGAGTTGAAGCTCATGGTGCAGGCCTCCTCGGCGAACCTGGCCAGCGTCTCGCCGTTGTAGGCCGCCCCCTTGGTGTTCTTGGCCTTCTCCGGGGTCTTCAGGTTCGACCTGATCTCGTCGAAGACCTCGGTCGTGTGCTGCTTGCCGACGCACTCCACCTTGTCGGCGGACTTGTACTGCCGCTTGTCCGCGGGCGGCTCCTCCATGCAGGTCTCCCCGCCGGAGAAGTAGATGTCCCACACCGGGATGTTCCCGCCGTCGCCGTAGGTCAGGGTCGGCTGGATGGCCGCTGTGGCGCCCGAACCACCCGTCGAGGTGAACAGGTCCCGGCCGAACCAGCCCGCGGTCGCCATCACCAGCCCGACCAGCACCACGAGCACGATCGCCATGGTGCGGTTGCGTTTCGGCGGCGCGCCGTTCGGCTGGGTCGGCGGCAGCTGGGGGTTCCACCCCACCTGCGCGGTCGGGCCGGTGTTCGGCATCGCGTGGGTGGCCTGGTTGAGCAGGGCCCGCAGCTGAGGCGCGGTCGGCCGGCCGGCGGGCTCCGAGTTGAGCAGGCCCATGATCAGCGAGGCCAGCGGGCCGCGGCAGCGGGTCAGGAACGCGACCTCGTTCATGATCGCCTGGATCGAGGCGGCCGTGGTCTGCCGGTCGTAGGCGCCGTAGCCCTCGACCGCGTAGAACAGCGTCGCGCCCAGCGCCCACAGGTCGGACGCGGGCACGGCCTCCTGGCCCTTGAGCCGTTCCGGCGACATGTACGTGGGCGAACCGATCAGCGTGCCGCTCGTGGTCAGCCGCGGGTCGTCGGTGGACTGGGCGATGCCGAAGTCGGTCAGCTTCACCCGGCCGCTCATGTCGATCATGACGTTGCTCGGCTTGACGTCCCGGTGCACGATCCCGGCCCGGTGCGCGGTGTCCAAAGCGGACACCAGCTGGGCGGCCACCCGCGCGGTGTGGTCCTCCGACAGCGGGCCGCTCTGCTTGACGATGTCGGCCAGCGTGGGCGCCTCGATCAGCTCCATCACGATGAACGTGTTGCCGTGCTCCTGCAGCACGTCGAACACCGTCACGATTCCCGGGTCGTTCAGCCGCCCCGCGGTGCGGGCCTCGCGGAGCACGCGCTCCTCGAAGATGTGCCGCTCCTGCGGCTCGATCCCGTCCGGCAGGTGCAGTTCCTTGATGGCGACCCGGCGGCCGATCGTGCGGTCCTCGGCGAGCCACACCACGCCCATGCCGCCGCGGCCGATCTCGCGGAGGATGAAATAGCGGCCCGCGATGACCCGCTGTTGCTGCGCATAGTCCTGCGTCACGCGGGCACTCTAACTTCCGTTCGCCGCCGAACCGAGCAGTAGCCCAAGAAATTAGTTACCCGCGATGGACGTGGTCATCTGGCTACTTCCTGGCGCCCAGGCGACACACCAGCCCTCGTGCTTGCCTTTGTCCCATGCGTCCTGTGCGGGCACCACCGCGCCGAAGCTGACCGCGATGTCGGTCTTCACCTCGCCGGGGACCTCCTTGCAGCCGTCCTCGGTGGTC
>CBIMJO010001193.1:0-3844 GCA_966244135.1 uncultured Actinocrispum sp.
GGCGCGATCGTGATCATCGGTGGTGCGGTGGTCATCCTCATGCTGCGCCGTCGCCGGGCTGGCTGACCGACATCGCCCGGTGGGTCTCAGCGGCGGCGAGCGGCTGCCTGCAGGGACGGGCTGACCCAGCCGTTGTCCGCCGGGTTGAGACTGACGCCAGGGGCCACGATCTGGTCGATGCGGTCCAGCACGTCCTCGGACAGCGTGACGTCGGCGGCGGCCAACTGGGACTCGAGGTGGTCCATGGTGCGCGGACCGATGATCGCGGACGTGACGGCGGGGTGGCGCAGGACGAACGCGATGGCCATGTCGATCAGGCTGATACCCGCTTCGTCGGCGAGCGTCGCCAGCGCGTCGGCGGCGTCGAGCTTGCGCTGGTTCTCCGGCAGTGACAGATCGAACCGGTTGGCCAGCCGCTGCCGGGCCACTGACGTCGGCCCGGTGGCGGCGGCGTCCTTGCGGTAGCGGCCGGACAGCCAGCCACCGGCGAGCGGGCTGTAGGACAGCACACCCATCCCGTAACGCTGGCAGACCGGCAGCACCTCGTTCTCGATGCCGCGAGTGAGGATCGAGTAGGTGGGCTGCTCGGTCACGAACCGTTCACGGCCACGGTCACGAGCGGTCCACTGCGCCTCAACGATGGTCGACGCCGGGAACGTGGAGTGACCGATGTAGCGGACCTTGCCCGCGCGGACCAGGTCGGTGAGCGCGCCCAGCGTCTCGTCCAGGTCGACCGCGGGATCCCAGCGGTGCATCTGGTACAGGTCGATGTAGTCGGTTCCCAGGCGGCGCAACGAGTTCTCCACGGCGGTCATGATCCACCGCCGGGAACCGCCGCGGTGGTTGGGGTTCTCGTCCAACGGCATGAAGAACTTCGTGGCCAGCACGATGTCATCCCGCCGGCCCTGCAGCGCCTTGCCGACGATGACCTCGGACTCGCCCTGGGAATAGACATCGGCGGTGTCCACAAAGGTCACACCGGCGTCCAGCGCCCGATGGATGATCTTGATGCTCTCGTCGTGGTCCTTGGTACCCCACTCACCGAACATCATGGTGCCGAGGCACAGTGAGCTGACCGAGACGCCAGTGCGCCCCAAAGGCCGCTGTTGCACGAGGTTGTGTCCTTCCTGAAGTGAGAGAAGCTCAGCGTGGCAGGAGCCGGACGGTCACCGGGGCCGCCTCAGCGAAGGTGATATCACGCGCAGTGCGCCACCGATCCGGTCGAGATCGTCGTCGCTCCATGCGCTCATGTTGCGCACCGGCGCCGGTCCGCCGGTGAGTGTGAGGTTGCGGCCGAACAGGCTGGGGAAGCCGATCGGCGCCTCTTCGTACTGCGGCACGCCGACCCGGCTGATCACACCACCGACACGCACGACGCCGAGGGCCTGCTCATACGCCGGCAGGTGCCCGACGCATTCCAGGACGATGTGGGTGCCGTCGCCACCGGTCAGGTCTCGCACCAGGGCGATGCCCTCGTCGCCGCGCACGGCGACGACATCAGTGGCACCGAACTCGCGGCCCAGGTCTGTGCGGTCCGTGTGCCGCCCCATCAGGATGATCCGCTCGGCACCCAGCCGCTTGGCAGCCATGTGCAGGTCGCTGCCGCAGATGCAGGACAGCACCGTCCGCACTATCGCGTCAGTGGGCTCGCTCAGACGTGGGTCCGGGACGTTCTCGACCCGGACATCGCCCGCGCCGTACATGAACGTGGCACGCACGTGCACTCGATCCTTCCAGCCCATGGCAGGGATCGTTCCCTGCTCACCAGCCATCAAACGCCGGTAGCCGGATCCGGAGCAGGGCCTGCTCTTCCAGGTAATGCCAGAACCCCCCCAGCCCGCGCAGGCTCAAGGACTGGTCGGCTGCGCGAAGTCCTGCGTGGCGGCCCAGCTGGCGAGCATCTTCAAGGCGTCGGCGGTGGGCGTGTCCGCAGCAGCGGTGTAGACGTTCAACGTCAGACCCGGCTCCGACGGCAGCTCCATCGACTCAAAGTTCAGATCCAACTGCCCGACGACCGGGTGGCGCAACCGCATCTGCCCGCTGCGGTGGTACTGCACGTCGTGGGAGGCCCAGCGGCGGCGGAAGACCTCGCTGCGCGTGGACAGCTCACCCACCAGCTCAATCAGGGCCCGGTCGTGCGGGTTGCGGCCCGCCTCCAGGCGCAGCATCGCGGCGGAGTCATTCGCGATGCGGTCCCAGTCGACGAAGAACTCCCGCGCGGCCGGGTCCAGATAGACGAACCAGGTCGTGTTCGCCGGGCGCCGGGGACCGGCCAGCACGGGATCGTAGAGGGCGCGGCCGAGCCGGTTCATCGCCACCATGTCATGGCGGCCGTTGCGCACCCACGCTGGTGCGTCGGAGATCGCGTCGAGCACCTGCTGCACGGCGGGGCGCACAGTGGCGGGCTGAGTGCGGCGGCGCACATCCGGATGCGCGGCGCGGGCCAGGGCGAACAGGTGCTCGCGCGCGGCTCAGCGCGTCCAGGACACTGTCGGACGCCCCGGCGAGGTTCCCCCGCTCCATCCGCACGTAGTAGTCGATCGACACACCGGCGAGCAGCGCGACCTCTTCGCGGCGCAGTCCTTTGACGCGCCGGTTGCCGCCGTAGGCAGGCAGTCCGGCCTGCTCGGGCGTGATGCGCGCCCGCCGCGAACTGAGGAAGTCCCGGACCTCGGCACGCTGATCGATCTCGCCCACCACCCCAGGGTATGCGCCTGGCGGGACTGAAGCAGGGCCTGCCATTACCCCCTCAGAGCCTTACTTGTCAGCTGGCACGTACCGCAGTTCGAGGACCCCGGACGGGAAGGCCGTGCTCTTCACCAGGCGCAGCCGCACCGCCTCGTCCAGTTCCGGGAACAAGGCCGCGCCCTTGCCGGTGACGGCGGGAAGCACCCACAGCCGGTACTCGTCGACCACACCGAGCTTGATCAGCGAATGCATGAACTCGGTGCCGCCGGCGGCGACGAGATCCTTGCCGGGCTCGGCCTTGAGCCTGGCGATCTCCTCCGCCGTGTCACCGCCGGCGATCCGGGTCTCGGGCCAGTCGTCGGCCGACTTCAGGGTGCGGGAGAACACGACCTTGGGGATCTCGTTCATCGCCTTGGCGGACGGGTGGTCGGAGGTCGGCCAGTACCCGGCCATGGCCTCGTAGGAGTTCCGGCCCATCAGGAAGGCCCCGGCGTCCCACAGCTGGCTGACGAAGTACTCCTCCTGCTCGGGGTCGTCGATGCTCATCATGACGTCCCGGATGCCGTTGTCCGCGTCAGCGCTCTTGCCGTCGACCGAGACATAGAACCCAAGGATCAACTTCCGCATGGTGTCCTCCAGTTATGGGGTGCTCAGGTGGTTTTCGATCACTGCCACGTTCATCGTGCGACAACCTTCGCACCGACAGTTTCACATGTCAAGACAAAACTTTTTGTCGGTGTGCGGATGCCAGTTTCCGCTGGTCAATGTCCGGCGGCAGTGAAGTTGGCCCGGCCACCGGCGTTGACCAGGGGCGGTGCCAGGTGCGTTGACCGGCCTGCCGCGGCCGATAGTCGGAGACCACCGAGCGCCGGGACTGGGCCGGGGCTCGATCAGACCCTGCTGCTGCACAGCGGCGAGCCCGGGATGCTGCTACAGCACGCCGACTACCTGCACGAGCGCACCAGCGGGTCGATCGGCAGCCTCTCCCAGCTGATCCGGGCCGACGCGGAAACCGGCGGCGAGGTTCGGAGCCGCCGCCGGCAGAGGCGCAGCGTCCACCGAACATCCCCAGGTCAACGTCATGATCAACGAAGCGGGCCAACTGCACTGACCGCACGACACGATCGTGGACCGGGGCAACGAACAGCCAGCGCTG
>CBIMJO010001194.1:0-3841 GCA_966244135.1 uncultured Actinocrispum sp.
AACGCCCCCCGTGGATCTACCGACACCGCCACCGCCCGGCATTCGAACTGCGCCCGGGTCGCCACCAATGAATACCCAACGTACTCCGCGTCCCCCACAACCTCGACGACCCGCTCCGCTTGCGCCCTCAACGCCTCCCCAGACCGCGCCGACACCACCCACGGCACAACCCCCGCCTCACCCCGCGTGGCCTCCGGCCCCCCGATGTCCACGCTACTGGAGGCCACCGACAGTTCCGGGCGACCAAGATCATCTTCTGCGTGGTTGTCCACAGGTGGGGCTTGTTCGAGGACGATGTGGGCGTTGGTGCCGCTGACGCCGAAGGAGGAGACGGCGGCGCGGCGGGGGTGCGAGGCGGTCGGCCATGGGGTGTTGGTGGTGGCGAGGGTGAGGGCGCCGGTGGACCAGTCGACGTGGGCCGAGGGGGTGTCCACGTGGAGGGTGGCGGGGACGAGGCCGTGGCGCATGGCCTGGACCATCTTGATCACGCCCGCCACACCAGCGGCTGCCTGCGCATGGCCGATGTTGGACTTCACGGAGCCCACAAGCATTGGGGCCGGGCGCTCCTGGCCGTAGGTCGCGAGCAACGCCTGGGCTTCGATGGGGTCGCCGAGGTTGGTGCCGGTGCCATGCGCCTCGATGACGTCGATGTCCGCAGTGGACAGCCGAGCGCCGGAAAGCGCCTGCCGGATCACGCGTTCCTGAGAAGGCCCGTTCGGCGCGGTGAGACCATTCGAAGCGCCATCCTGGTTGACCGCACTGCCTCGGACAACAGCCAGGATCGGATGCCCCAATTCCTGGGCAACCGAAAGACGCTCGAGCACGAGCACACCAATTCCCTCTGCCAGGCCGAAACCTGCCGCCGATGAAGAGAAAGCCCGGCACCGACCGTCGGGCGACAACGCCCCCTGACGGCTGAACTCGACGAACTGGCTCGGCGACGACATCACCGTAGCCCCACCAGCCAAAGCTAGCGAGCACTCACCGGCACGCAAAGCCTGAGCCGCCAAATGCACGGCCACCAAGGAAGAAGAGCAAGCAGTGTCCACGGTGACCGCAGGCCCTTCGAACCCCAGCAAATACGACACCCGACCGGAAGCGACGCTGGATGTGTTGCCCATCCCCAGGTGGCTCTCGACCTCGGCCGGCACCTTGTGCAGCCGCGAGCCGTAGTCCGACCCCATCACCCCGGTGAACACCCCGGTCGCCGAACCCCGCAGTGAATCAACAGGAATTCCGGCTGTCTCCAACGCCTCCCACGTGACTTCCAGCAAGAGCCGCTGCTGGGGATCCATCGCCAGCGCCTCACGCGGCGAGATCCCGAAGAACCCGGCGTCGAAAGTCCCTGCGGCGTCGAGGAACCCGCCCGATTGCACGTAAGCTCCGTCGACCACGCCCCATCCGCGCTCTACGGGAATCGGCGTGATCGCGTCCGTGCCCGAAACAACGAGATCCCACAGCTCCGCGGCGGAACCGACGCCACCGGGGAAACGACAGCCGATGCCGATGATTGCGATCGGCTCGGTGCGCTCGTCTTCCATACGGCGCAAGCGAAGGCGGGTCTGCTGCAGGTCCGCGCTGACCTTCTTGAGGTAGTCCAGGTACTTCTGTTCGTTCGTCATCCGCTCCACCTCTCGAAGCCCAGCGCGTCAGGAGATCCCCAGCTCGTTCTCGATGAAGTCGAACACCTCGTCGGCGCCCTCGGCCTGCAGCACGTCCACCGCCGAAGCGTGCCGCGATGTCCACTTGCGCAATATCTCCCTGAGCCGGTCGGTGACCTCGTCATCCGCGTCCAGTGTGGACAGTGTCGCGTCCAGCCTGGCAAGCTCGTCGAGCACCGACGGACCGGTGACCGTCGGCGCGATCTTCGTCAACAGCAGGTCGGCGACCGCCGCGGGGTTCGGGTGATCGAAAACCAGCGTGGCCGGGAGCCGGATACCCGTCGCCGAATGCAAGCGGTTACGCAACTCCAGGGCAGTCAACGAGTCGAAGCCCAGCCCCTTGAAGTCCTGCATCGCGTTGACGGCGTCCTGATGACCGAGGACATCCGCCACCGCCTTGCGAACAACGTCCAGGACCAACACCCGCCGCTGATCGTCCGGCACCCCGGCAAGCCGCGCACCCAGCGAGACTTCGGCATCTCGCCGGAGAGGAGCACGCACCAGTCCCTTCAACATCGTTGGGATCTCACGGTTCCGCAGCGACGCAGTGTCCAGGCGGAACGCCGACACCGCGGCCCGGCCGGACCTGAGAGCAGCATCGAACAGGGCTAGCCCCTCGGCTTCGGTCATCGCCCGAACGCCGCCGCGAGCGAGCCGGGATCGATCCTCCGAACCCAGGTGCCCGGTCATGCCACTCGCGTTCTCCCACAAGCCCCAGGCAATCGAGGTCGCAGGCAGCCCCCGCGCTACTCGATGCTGAACCAGCGAGTCCAAGAACGCGTTCGCTGCGGCATAGTTGGCCTGCCCGGCACTGCCCAGAACCCCAGCCAGCGAGGAGAACAGAACGAACGCCGACAGATCCGCAGTCAGTTCGTGCAGGTTCATGGCAGCGTCTACTTTGGACGCGAAGACGGATGCGAGTCGCTCCGGAGTCAGCGACTCCACGGCACCATCATCGAGAACACCGGCGCAGTGGATCACCGCCGACACAGGATGCTCGGCCAGCACCACGGCCAACGCGTCTCGATCCGCCACATCACAAGCAACCGCGGCCACAGTCGCACCCAAGGCCACTAGCTCATCCCGGAGATCGGAGGCTTCGCGACGACTCATCAAAAGCAGATTCCGTACGTTGTGCGCGACCACCAAGTGCCTGGCCACCAACGCGCCCAGGGTTCCCGAAGCGCCGGTGACGAGCACTGTCCCTTGAGGATCGAACCTGCCCTGCTCATCCGCGATCTTCGTCAGGCGGGGCACCAGCAGCCTGCCTTCGCGAACCGCCACCTGCGGTTCACCCAACGCGACGGCGGCGTCCACAGCGCCAGGATCCCCGTCCACCAAGACAAACCGGTCCGGATGCTCGGACTGAGCCGAACGAACCAGGCCCCACACGACCGCGGCCGCGGGATCCCGATCGATCGCACCCTGGGTGACGAACACGAGCCGCCCTGGCCGGTCGGCGCTCAGCCACTCCTGCACCAGCTTCAAGGCGTGCGCGGCCGTCGAGTGGGCCCTGCTCGCGAAGTCCCCGTCTCCCGGCTCGATGAAAACCAGCTCGGCAGGCACGTCGACATGCGCGGGCGCCGCATCGGCCCAGTCCACATGGAACAGTGATCCCGCCAACTGGTTCAGCGAGAACGGCCGCGCCTTCAACGACTCGATCGCCGCCACCGGCGAACCCGTAGAGTCCGCAATGGACACCGAGACGCCTGGCGAGATCCGGACGCGGAGGTCCGTCGCGCCCGTCGAATACAGGCGAATGCCGCTGAACGAGAACGGCAACTGCAGCCCGTCGGTGTCGATCAAGGCAGGATGCAGTGCGGCGTCCAGCAGCGCCGGATGGAGGGCGAACGAGCCCGCGTCGACCTCCTCAGCCAGTCTGACCTCGGCGAACAGGTCCTCGCCGCGCCGCCACAACGCCTGGACCCCTTGGAACGCCGGTCCATAGTCGACGGCCGCATCGGCGTAGATGTCGGCCTGCACGGGCACCGCGTCCATCGGCGGCCACTGCGCCAACTCGAACGCGGCGGGCTCGGTGTTCGACAGCATTCCAGTGGCGTGCCGGGTCCACTCGTCCTCGCTGCCAGAGTGGATCGTGAGCCGCGCATCGCTGACGGCGACCTGCAAGGTGACCGCGCCGTCGACCACCAGCGGCGCCTCGAGCGTCAACTCGTCGACCG